>JAJZEJ010000444.1 GCA_021828635.1 Chloroflexota bacterium | reverse complement strand
ATACTACGCAAAAATACGAACCAGAGGAAGATTGGTTGTGTGGGAACGCAGGCGGGGGCGATACATCGGGTCCTACACCGCCAAATGGGTGGGGTAGGGGACGATGTATCGCGCCCGCCCGTTGTTGCGCCACCATCGTGGTAGAGGCCGATTTATCGCGCCCGCGCTTGCCATACCTCAGCACGCATACTATAGACTACCAGGTCCACAAAGTGGTCATAGAGCCATTCAGCATGGTGTACCAGCCCCATTTCCTGGAAGCCGAGTCGTTGCGGAATAGCTCTGCTACGACTATTGCTAGTGGCACAGCGAATATCAACCTGTTTGAGATGCAGTACGTTGAAGGCATAATCAATCATGGCGCGACAGGCATTCGTCATCAACCCCTGGCCCTGAAATAAGGCGCTCAGCCAGTAACCGACCTCAACCTTTGATTCTCGCCAGTTGATGTCATGAAAGCCAATATTGCCTACCAGTTGTCCCCGATACCAGATGCCGCAGGAGAAACCACGATTAGCATGGTAACGTGCCAGCTCATCTAAAATAAAGGCCATTGAGTCCGCTACAGTGCGTGTGCTATCGAGCCAGGGCAACCATTGACGTAAATAAGAGCGATTCTGATCGGTCAGCGCGAAAAGAGTGGCGGCATCTTCTTCAGAGAACACGCGCAACAACGTGTCTTCATTGACCGATAACTGTAACAGAAGCACGCCATGCGCATCTCGTGCATCACTTCTGGCATGCGTAGCGCGTGAGTGACCACGCAAATAACCTTGATACCCATTGTACTGCGTCATACGTTCCCTCTCTAGAGCGGCCTTGAAAACATACCATGATCTAGGATAATAGATCAAGACTGAGCTTCAAAGCGGGATCGACGCGACTCAACTCCTCCGGGCTAATAGACCCTCTGCGCCGTAACAGGCGTGACTTCTCAATAGTCATGACCTGCTCACACTTGACATCAGTAAAATCAGTCAAGCCATTCTCTTCGTTGGGAGCAATGCGCACATGCAACGGCAGTTCACGCTCAGTGCGACTCATAGAAGCCACAATGGTTAGTGGATAGCTTGGAGATGCATTGCCACGGTCATTTTGTATGATAAGAGCTGGACGTGTCCCCTGCTGTTCCGCACCGCGACCAGGAGACCAGTTGACATCCCAGATTTCGCCCCGCCGGGGACTGGGAAGTACAGACCCGGATTCAGAATTTCTCACCTGATGGGGGCTGGGCGGTGATTGCCGCGCCTCACTATTCATGAATACATACCCTACGCAACCATACCTTCGTTGCCAGCATCAAAAAAGAAACGCGCATCATCAAGAGTGTCTGGGAGAGAACCGAGGTAGGCATAAGCTTCGTCAAGGGAGTAGTTGGAGGAAGAAAGTTCACGCTCGCGGCGCTCGATAATGGCGGCTTTTAACTGCTGATAATTGTCTTGTCTCATCAAATCCATAATCGTCTCCACTACATCTCCTAGCGAAGAATCCAGTTCGACCGCCAGAGCTTTTAGCTCTTTATGTTGGGTCGATGGGATTTGTATCGACTTACGGACAAAGTTTTCATGCCGATAAAAATCTGGATGCACAACAGCCATGAAGATGCCTCCTAGTCATAACACGACATCGTTCTATCTCTTTCACAATTGTACTTGCCCCTCCCGCAAATGTCAATAAAGAGAGATGGCCTTTCTGAGAAATCTTAAAATTGTGAGCAAACTAAACAGTGAGATGTTTGAGACAAAATCCCGTCTTTAGTAGAGAGAGAGAAAAGTTTTGTCATGCAATGTGCAGACATGTCGGTATTTTGCGTCAACATTGTATACGTCAACGGTATTGTGCAACACAAAAAACAGTGCTGTACCCCGTTTATACATTGACATTTTTCGCTCACTCTCGTATCCTTGTATAAGGGGTTATCTAGATTTTTTTATGCAGATGCTAAACTATCATTCGCAAGGGCAAGGGGGAGCCGCCGATGGAACAATCGCGCTGTCCAAATTGCAATGCATTATTATCAGAAACAGACAATACATGTATAAACTGTGGCTCATCTCTACCCTCATCCGCATATGCAACAGTGCAAATGCAGGAAACGGTTGATGTTGACGCTGCTACTGAACGCCTTCCACGCGGTTTATCGCGGGAGCATAATGCACAACAAAGCAAGCCACCGATGCTGCAAAGACCAGATTTTTACGCACTCGGCGAGCTGACCAGTGGCGCAACACTCTCGAAACGGCATGGGTTGCATCGGCCAGCCACGATTAATGCGGCACGACGCTCGCGTTCTGGCCTGCCCATCTCTTCTGTGCTGCCATCGAGATTGCCAGACGAAGACATGGAGGACGCCAGGGATGATGACGAGGAGCGCACACCAACCGGCGACCTCTTCTCGCAGCATCAACAGGTAACATGGCACAAGGATGTTGAAAGCCATCACACACCCGTAGCGGTTCCAACCTTGCCGCCACGCCCTGTCATGCCTTACACTCCACCACCTCGACCACCCCAACGTGTGCCACCAAATACTTTTTTCTGGGCTAGCTTATTGGTACTGATAATGCTTGTGCTGGGCGGTGTGTTCGGCATTTTTGTCAGCTTTGGGCGCGGTATACTCAATAACCAGATTAATAATCACGAAATGTCACTGCAAATCACCCCTTCCAACTTACCCATTGGGGCCACCATGACATTGCGCGGTAGCAATTTTACACCACACGGCAAAATTGGCCTGACCCGCGATACCGCCATTCCACTGCTAGATACCGGCGGCGCAGCAATTATCACCGCCGATGCTCAAGGCAACTTCACCGACACTGTCGTCGTCGGCTCCGATTGGGAGGCAGGCCAACATTTAATCAGCGCGGAAGATGCGGCACGCCACAAGATCGCGCAGTTTCCCATCTTCGTCATCGGTAAGGTGCAGTCATTGCGTCCAGCACACATGAGCATCACACCCACAACACTCGACATGGGTTCCGGCGACATCGCAACCAATAGCACACAAACGCTCACGCTGACCAATCTCGGCGGGGGTCAGATTAACTGGCACGGTAGCACAAATCAACCCTGGGTGCAGATTAGTCCTGACGCGGGTTCCTTCGCTAATGGTCAACGCGCCCAGATCACCGTTGCAGTGAACCGCTCTGCCATGCAAACGGGCCACTATACAGCCACGATTTCGCTGACATCGAATGCTGGCAACAGTACCATACCAATTCAAATGCAAGTTATACCTCTGAAACCCGAACACGAGGCCGTTCTTTCGATATCAAAGGCTGTCCTCTCCTTCAACGCGGTTGATGGTGGCAGTGCGCCGCCAGCTCAACAGGTTACAATCAGCAATCCTGGCCTCATGCCATTGAACTGGCAAGCTACTACCGGTGCGTCCTGGCTCTCTTTCACACCACAGGTGGGTAACGTAGAGAGCGGCAACAGTCAGTCACTCTCGGTAAACGTCAATACTAGTTCGCTACTTCCTGGCACGTATAACGGCGTGATTACCCTCGCCGGTCAGGGGAGTAATGCTGTGCAGGATAGTCCGCAGAATGTCTATGTCAATGTGACGATTATGCCACAATGTGCCTTGCAAGTCTCGCCTGGAAACCTGACGTTCACTGGCATCTATCAGCAACCCGCTCCGGCGACCCAATCGGTCACGCTCAGTCCGTCGCAAGGTTGTGCATCCGCGTTGAATTGGAATGCCTCGACCAGCGCCAACTGGCTGACGCTCAGCGCGACCAGTGGGAATACATCTTCGTCACCCACTGTCGGTATCAACATCAACGGACTTCAGCCGGGGACATATAATGGTTCGGTCTACTTTAGCTCGTCGGCAGGCACGCAGACAGTGCCAGTAACCTTCACGCTAGGGCAACCAACCGTCCCATTGCTAGCCACGACACCGACTGCGCTCAATTTCAGTGGCATTCTGACTCAGCCTAATCCGACCGCACAGGCGCTCACCATTACCAATAGCGGCGGTGGCACATTGAACTGGCAGGCGGCAGGCACAACGGCGGTCGGTGGCAACTGGCTAACCGTCACTCCGGCTTCCGGTAGCCTGGGATTGGGCCAATCAGCCACACTCAACGTCAGCGCCGCCACACTGAACACGCTGGTCGCAGGCACGTACAACGGCACAATCACGGTTAGTGGCACAAATGGCGCGGGCAACCAGGTGAACGGCAGTCCACAGACTATCGCCGTAACCTTCGCGGTGCAATCGCCTTGCTCCATCGGTGTCACCCCAAACACGCTGGCCTTTACCAGCACTTTCGGTCAGGCCGCTCCACCAGCAGGGCAACCACTCGCTATCGCCGCTAGCGGAGCCTGTGCTAACACACTGAACTGGGCAGCTACCGCGACTACAGCCAGTGGTGGCAACTGGCTCACAGCCACACCAGCGACTAGTACAACCACGCTAACTACCGCCGGCGGCAGTACCATCGGCGTCACACCAACCGGTCTGGCGGCTGGAACATATAACGGCACTGTGACTATAACGGCAACCGATAGCGTCACTAATGCGCCGATTGGCACGCCTCTGCAGATAGCGGTGACGCTGACCGTGCAACCCCCCTGCACTCTATCGGCACCTTCAATCACGCAACTGACCTTTGCCGCCGAGGCAGGCAGCAATCCAGCGGCGCAAACCTTCACTGTCGGCGCGACGGGAGCGTGTGCCGGTAATATTGCCGTCACACCCACGGTGACGTTGCAGAATGGCGCAAACTGGCTAGCAATAGCACCTGCCGTAGCACCAATGACGAGCGGAAAAAATACCTCTGTGACCGTGACCGTCACTTCTGCCACACTGGTTGCTGGTACCTATACAGGCAGTGTCTCGTTGGCAGCTACCAATGGTGGCGTGGCTATCGCGGGTAGCCCGCAGGTCGTCACTATCGCGCTGACTATTGGGGCCACACCTGCGCTGGCGGTTGGTCCCGCCTCGGCAACTATCAACACCACGACGGGACAGACCAGCTTGCCATTAACTGTTACCAATAATGGCGGCTCGAACATGAACTGGACGGCCACGCTAGCCAATAACGCGCCCACCTTCGTCACCCTCTCGGTAACACAGGGCAGTAACGTCGCGGGCGGAGGTAATCAGCAACTTGATATCAATGTCAATGCAACAGGTTTGTTGGGTGGATCAAGCTATACGACCAGCGTCGTCGTCACCGCAACCGATCCGGTGACGGGCAATCCAGTGGCGAACAGCCCAATGACTATTCCCGTCATCATCAACGTCGCGGCTCCCGCTATGCAACTCAACACGACGACACTGAGTTTTACGGCAACGGCGGGCGGTAGCAATCCGGCAGCACAAACAGTTGTCATCACTAATACAGGGGGTGATGGTCTCAAATGGACGGCGGGAACGCCTTCCGCTCCCTGGCTCACGGTCAGCCCAGCCACCGGCAACGATGCCTCCGGTGCGACCTCCAATATTACCTTCACCGCTAACATCACCGGTCTCGCCGCCGGACAATACAGCGCAACCGTTGTCATCACGCCTTCGGTAGGTAGTGCCATAACCGTTACCGTCAATCTCACGGTGTCGTAGTATCAAGTCAGTTGTTTAAAACGCTCGAAATGCTGCTTATCGTCAGCCCAATCCTCTTTGTCCTGCTCATTCACCTTAATGGGCGTCTCCAAGAGCGCGGCGACATGTGCAAGGCGAGCATCATTAAGCAGTATATGCAATCCTTCTTCTGGGATGATACCCTCACCCAAACGCGCATGCACATCGCGGTGGCTACCCAACGCTACCTCTGTATCGTTGACGTGTAGCACTTTCAGCAAATCTAGCCCGACCGCCTCATCGAAGTGTTGTAGCACTTGAAGAGTGGATGCTTGCGTGCGCAGATCGTGGCCTGCACCCCATAGATGCGCTGTATCCAGGCAGATGCCCACACGCTCGCGCTCATCGGCTGGCAAAAGCGCCAGTATCTGTGTGAAGTGCGCAAAATCGTGGCCGAGCGCATTGCCCGCACCCACACCATTTTCCAGTAGCAGCATCACCGATATGGGTGATTCGGCCAGCACAAGGCCAATGCCCTGCACGATACGCATAATGCCGATCTCAATGCCCGCGCCGCGATGACTACCGCTATGGCAGACTACATACCGCGCACCCAGCGAGGCCGCACGTTGCATTGTCCAGGTTAGCAGTGCTACCGATTTCTGCCAGTTCGTCTCGTCCGATGCCGCCAGATTGATGAGATAGGGTGCGTGCAAAACCACGGGTTGCAGGTCAAGCGCCAGAGCCATAGCGGCAAAGATAGCATCCTCTTGAGGGTCATACGAGGGCGGACGCCAGCCGGTCGGGTTGCTGGCAAAGATTTGTATGCTGTTGCAACCTAACCAGGAGGCCATCTCTGCGGCGCGGATCATCTTGGAGTTGGTTGGCATATAGCGTCCCAGGCGCATCGATGCTCCATTCTCTTGCTTGCTCACGACAATTTTCCTTCAATACTCGTCTTCCCATGCCCATTTGTGTGTCCATTGTTCTCTGCTTCGATAGTGACGAAGTGCGCTTCGGCAAGCTCGCCCGGCGGCGTAGGCAGTGTGACATGCGGCAGTTCTTCGAGGCGTGTCAGGCCAAATAATTGCAAAAATTCGGCGGTCGTGGCGAAAAGCGCGGGTCGCCCAACTGTTTGGGCGCGACCAATCTCGGCCACTAACCCATATTGTAGCAGGCTAGCCAGCGCACGGTCACTGTTCACACCGCGTATAGCCTCGATCTGTCCACGAGTAATCGGCTGACGATAAGAGATGACGGCCAATGTCTCCAGTGCCGCCGCAGTCAATTTCGCCGTCATGGGCAGGCCAAGCAGAGCCGCGATATAGCGTGCATTCTCTGGGGCCGTCACCAGTTGCACCTGCTCACCCAGCACTTGCAGCCGGATACCACGCTCGCCCTGTATAAGGCTTTCAGCTAGACAGTCAAGAGCCGCAGTTAGCAGTGTCTCATCCAGTTCCAGTAGCTTGCGCAGTTCGGCCCGTGTCAGAGGGCGGCCCGCGACAAAGAGCAGGCTCTCAAGTGCCATCGCGGCCTGTTGCTCCGTCAATTTTGTTGGTATTTGTCCTTCCATGTTGGGGTTAGTATATCATAAGAGGCAATAATTGTTATGACAGCGTGATTGCGCTTTGCCTTTTGCTCTCCTAATAAAGTACAATGCGTGATAGATGAACACGATAAATCGGTTTCTACATCTTCATAGATCGGTCGAAAGGAGTAACAGATGGCTTTACCTCTCTATCCGTTGATGTCGGTGGAAGAATATCTGGTGCTTGACCGCAATAGTCAGGATGCTCGCTACGAGTACTTTGATGGTCAGGTGAGGATGCTGGCTGGTGGAAGCGCCAATCATTCTATCATCGGCACGAACATCTCGGCGCTTCTGCACAATGCATTAAAAGAAACACCATGCATCGTTTACAATTCTGATATGCGTGTGCAGGTAGAAGCGGTGGAGTCTACTTATGTCTATCCTGATGTCGTTGTCAGTTGCGAAGAAGTGCAAGACGATATGCTTTATGCTCCCCGTGTCATTGTCGAGGTGCTGTCACCCGGTACTGAGGCTGGTGATCGTGGCTGGAAATTCGTCAGTTACCGCAATTGTCCTTCTTTGCAAAACTATATCCTCG
>JAJZEJ010000768.1 GCA_021828635.1 Chloroflexota bacterium | reverse complement strand
CCCATCTCGCTGGTCCGCGATTCTCTTGACATGGAAATTCAAGGCCTACCAGCCATTCATCAGGGCTGGAACAATTTCCGTCAAGACCTCGCACGGGACATACGCGATAACAACGGCTTTACGTTTGTTGAGTTCCCTATCCGCGTTGGCGAATACCAGCAACTCAATGATGGTGTTGTTGGCTATTGGAAGGAGCAGGATAGCGGCGGATACGAAGGCGATATTTTCTATACGTCACAAAGCGGCTCTACGACAGACCCGTACATAAAAACGCAGACGAGCGATCCGGCACCACTGCGGCACACTCTGGAGGATAGACCCCTTGTGTTGAATCTCCTGCTTGACCCACGTGGCTCCGCCCATATCACTTCCGGCGTCTTGCCAACCAAAGAGATCACCATTCCGCCAGATCAATATACCGCAGCCCTGCAAGCTATTGAGGTGTTGTTTCTCTCCACACCTATCGTTACCAATGTGGGGCAGATCAATCTCTCATTGCCGACAGAGGCGGGCTATCAGTGGTCATGGGAGACAGCTACAGGTTCGGCTCCCATCAGCAATGCTCATCAGCAAGCAACCTTTGCGTTACCCCAGGAGATTCGTGAGGGTTGGCTCAAATTGAGTGTTTCGTCCACTACGTCTGCCACGCCTACTACGCCTATCACGTCTACCACGCCATAGAATCTATCATCTTGTTATGCGCAGAGGAGAAGATATGAGCAATATCCAACTGAACTTAACACTTGAAGAGACCAATACCGTGTTGGAGGCTCTGGGCCAGATGCCTTATGCCCGTGTCTATATGCTGATCGCAAAGATTCAGCAGCAGGCTACCGCGCATTTGCACGAAGAGCAGCAGCACACGACATCCGCGAAAAACGGCCACAATGAAAAGCTCTCCGAGAGCATAGGAGGATTGCAATGATTACTGTTAGCACAGGACTACTGCTACACCTGCCACTCAACACAATTACGGATGGCACGGTCGCTGACATATCTGGTAATGGCAACAAGGGAACAGTCCAGGGAACGCCGCAGACTCCTCCTAGCGAGACGCTGGGTAGTAGTCTGGAACTCGATGGCAATGCACAGTACATCAGTCTACCTCCTGGCAGCCTTCCCGTCGGCAACGAAATTACTGTCAGTTTCTGGGCTAATGGTGGTGCTACGCTACCCAAGAACTCTGCTATCATCGAAGCAGACGACAAAAACGGCGCAATAACGCTCAGTATCCGCGTACCCTGGGGTGATGGTAGCATAGACTTTGCTTGTGGCAACGATAGCATCTCGCAAGCTGCTCAGCCCACGGATTTCAAAGGGTCATGGGTATGCTGGGCCTTTACCAAGAACGCTACCACCGGCAACATGAATATCTACCGCAACGGCACGCTCTGGCTCAGTGGCTCTGGCAAAAGCAGCCCGCTTCCCAGCAGCTTCGTTGTCACCATTGGGGCAACCGCCGACGGGAAGAATTGCTATCAGGGCAACATTGCGCATGTGCGTGTCTACAATCAGGCGCTCTCCGTAGCGGACATCACCCGCGACATGGAGGCAGACCAGACGGCTCTTTCGTCGTTTCGCAAGAGCTATCCGATTGATTTTCGCCTCTACAACAGCGATCAGCAGGAGGTACTCGACATTACCGACAATCCAGCTGGTCAGACGCTCTATGTAGAGATTAGCAACGCTTCACGGCAGGTAATCAATCTCACCGCACCCGCCAATATCGACGCCGGAGCCAGCAATTACCATTTCGCTTTGCGTTTCCGTCCAGGTACCTTATCCGAACTAACCAAAACATATCTCTCTTATGCTGCTTTTGCGCTTCCTCTGGTTAAGCCAGGGAGACCTACAACAGTCTTGACGCAAACAGGCACTCAGATAGTAAGACAACCGATTAATTTGACCGAGGCGTTTCAATTTTTCACTGCACCAACGCTTCCGCCCGCACCACCATCTGCTGTAGGACAATCCCTCGCGGCAGGTATTCCGCCCACTTCCCAGACTGCCTCTCCGTCTCAGACACCCACGCTATCTGGCACAATTCAAGCTTTTGCGATAGACACTGCATCAACGCTCCAAAGCACTTTGCAGCAACAGGGCTGGAATATCGGCTATCAGCAGGAGCCAGATGGCACAACCGTAGTGTATTTCTTGAGTACGCAGGCTCAATTGCTAGCGACCGGCACAAAGGTAACAATTACGCTCCCACATGTGATTGCCAACGGGGCAGGTGGGGCGCGTGGCACGAGGGTCGAGCTACGCTACCAGCAAATGACCTTTGGCAACGACCCATCACCGCTCAAAGGTATTCGGCAGATTTATCTCAGCATCGTCAATCAGCGCGGTCAGAAACAGATTCCTCTACATGTGAGCTGCGTTGGCTTTAATAGTATCTTGAACGATGGTCAGAGCGAAAACAGCCTGACCTTGCGCATCACGAATACTATGAGTCTCGCTGATACCTTGACAGACGGCTCTATTGCCCTCAACCCGGTAGATAGCATTACGCCTTCGCGCTTCATTCTCTCCTTCGATGTTCAAGCTGACAACGGGAGGGAGGATTGGGCATTGGGAACGCTCAGCCAGGTGAGCGCCATTCAGGTTACTGCCTCGGATTCTAATTGGGTTATCACTCCGCCATCAGGACAGGGGCAGACGCCTGAGTGGATTGTGATGCCAAAATCTCAAAGCACGCTGGCAGCAGGCGGGGCAATTCAACTAAACCTGACCAACATCATCTCCTCGCTGCCCTCTGGTCAAACCAATCTCTACCTACGCTATGAGAATATCTCCGGCTATTGGGATGGGCAATTTATCGTCACGCTAGAGAAGGCACCACTGCTCTTCCGTGAGAGCAGCGTTGGTGCTGGTTCCAGCGTTGGCATCGGTACGATCACGCCGACAGCCGCATTGACGATTAGTAATCCTGGGCTGCTAGCCTCATTACCAGTTTCATCACCATCATATCAGCAGCCGTCACATCTGCAACTGCGCAGAGAATTTAGCGAAAAAAATGACGATCAGTTCGCCAAAAATAAATTCAATAGAGTTCTCTTCCTGGAACTGTATCAGGATGATGAGACTCCTGCCAGCTTGCCACCGACATATCCTGCTATCCGCTTCCATCACCACAACCGCTTCTGGGAGCGCATTGAAGGCCGTGAAGATGGTATCCACTTCAAGACTGGTAACATTAACCCTACTGACCATACCTCCGATGATGATATTGACATCTTTGCCGGTACCGGAAATTTCAATGGCAACGGGAATTTCACGGGTAGCGTCGATATCGGCAAACAACGCATTGAGGGTCTTGCTGATGGCATCCATTTCATTACTCCCAACACATCGGCTACAGGAAGCGTTCCTCTTGCCGATATTTTTGCGGGCAACGGGACTTTCAATGCTATTTCTGTCGGTACTATTGTTGCCAATGGCTCTGCTATTGTTACTGATGGCCCTGCTGTACCGAATACTGTTACTGTCAATGGCAGTATTTTTGCCAAAGGCAATATTTTTGCCAGTTCTATTATCGCCAGTAGCCCTTGTGAATTTGGCGATATAACTGTCGGCACCATAACTGTCGGAAACGATAAGTCTGTTGCATTCGTCGTATCTGTCGAAAGCAGTATGTTTGTCAACAAAAACCTGGCTGTTGGAGGCACTCTTTCTGCCGGAACGAAGAATTTTCTTATCGATCACCCAAGCAAACCCGATCATCACCTGATCCATGCCTGCCTGGAAGGACCGGAGGTGGGTGTGTATTATCGCGGGCAGGCGCAACTTGAGGATGGGCAGGCAACAATCCATTTGCCCGATTACTTTGAGGCGCTCACACGCCAGGAGGGCCGTACTGTTCTGCTCACGCCCAAAGGCCGCGAACCCTTCCTATTGAGCCACGAAGAGATTGTCGATAGCACCTTCAAGGTCTACGGCACGAAAGCTTATGGCGCGTTCTCGTGGGAGGTCAAGGCGGTGCGAGCGGATGTGCAGGAATTAGAGGTAGAGGTCAGGAAAGAAGAGCGATAAGGATAAGACATAGTGACGAACGCCTGAGAGAGTATCTCAGGCGTGATGAAGGTAAAGGAACGCTATGGTAAGCCTGACACAGCTAAAAACGATCCTCGACAATGAGAATAAAAACGGTAGTCTCGCTCTGAATCTGGCTAATGATACTATCACAGCGATTAGCTACCTGGCGGATTTTCTGAAGACGCTTCCCACTAAGCAACTGAGCTTCTCAGGCACGACGATCACATTAGACACTCAACGGTCTACACCTACACTGACGGTTGTGGGAAACATCAATGAAGACTGGCCGATCAGAGGCACTGGGAGTAGCGTGCATATCGGCCAGGTGACACTGCTCTTCACTGAGGAGAAGCAGGTTTTGGCGGCACAACTCAGTGCTGATGGCACTCTTAGCGTTGGGAGCAGTCCGATTGAGGTAACAGGTACGCTTGATAGCACCCAGCAACTTACCTTCACGCTCAAAACATCCTCTGCCAACCCAATTTCACTGAAGGATATCGCCAATTTCATCAGCGACTCTCAGTTAGCACCCTACTTGTCCTCCTTACCCTCAAACGTGACGATTTTCGAGAATGTGCTACCAACAACGTTGAGCATCTCCTTTGGCTTTGGAGATACCGCAACCACTTCCTGCACGTTTACGTCCGCTAGCAACGCCGATTGGTCGGTTATCGACAGCATTGCCGCGCTACAAAAGGTGAGTATAACGCTCAACGCGCAATTTACTCATCAGAAAAACGGAAACCTCCAGGCGACTATCGATGGTACCATCAATGCTACGTTGTCTATCCAGCAGCAAGATTTCACTGTACGCCTGACATTGCAGAAAAGCTCTGACTGGACAATGGATGTAGTAGCGGCTAAAGGCCAGACACTCCCCAACCTGAGTACGCTGGCCGAACTAGTTGGCTTACAGACAAACGAATTAGATCAGCTTGGCATCAGTGCGCCTGCGTTAAGTACTGTCAGTATTGACTTCGATATCGCTAAGAGACAACTCAAAAGCATTGTCATAGTCGGGTCTATCACTGTCGAGGGTATAACCTTCGACATACATGGTTCCTTGCCACCCTTGAAGTTTGATGGTAGCCTTCCTTCCTCGAAGCCTATCAATTTGCGGATATTACTCGGAAAGTATTTTGCGGGCGTAGATGTAGATGCTTTTCCAGCAGTGGATATTACGCAACTCAATGTGCAATTGGATAGTGGCAGCTACACTCTGGATGCTCATATTGATTGTACGGGTGGGAAGAAGATGCAGGTTAGGGGTGTGACACTGGGATTTGAGACGTTTGATTTTAAGATTGTCAAGAACAGCAGTGGGGTCACTGGCTCTCTTGATGCCAGCTTCAAGTTAGCCAATGCGAAATTTGCGATGGATACTACTTATACAGCGGGAGCGTGGCAATTTCACGGGCAGACAGTTGGTACCAATCCTCTTCCCATCGGGAACTTGATGCAAAGTCTGGCTACACTATTTTCTATTGATAGTACTTTTCCAGCACCGCTTGCGGGGCTTACACTTGATACTATCGATATAGCGTTCAGCACGACAGGGAACTTCACCTGTACCTGTGCGGCAAAGTTCCCAATTGATGGTCAAGATGTAGCTATAGTCGTTGCTATTGTGATCACAAAGGATGCTAAAGGGCAATATTCCAAGAGCTTTGGCGGACAGATCACGATTGGCGACACCACCAACGAACTGCAATTTGATCTTCACTTTAGCCAGAAGAACACCTCCACAGCCTTCGTCGCAACCTACAGCCATGCTGGCACGCCACAAAGCATCAGCATACACTCTCTGGTGGCCGATATTTCTACTGAGGTGGCGGATTATGTTCCAAAGGGACTAACTATTGACTTGAAAGATGTCATTTTTGCCTTCGACAAAAGTAGTGCAGGATCAACTTTCCTCTTAGGTCTCGATATCAGCGCCAATATCCCCTCGCTTTCCAACCTACCTCTAGTCGGCAAAGAGCTACCAGCCGATCAGACGATCACGGTCAATGATCTGCAATTGGTCGTGGTATCCAAAGAGGTCAAGCAACAGGATGTTACAAACTTCAACACGCTGGTTCCTGCAGAAGTGACAAAGCTGCCAGAGACAGATCTGAGTAAGGGCTTCAATCTCTCGGCCTCTATGGATTTCGGTGGCTCGCCGCAAATCCTGGCCGTGCCAGTTGTCAGCAGTGGAACAACTTCCAGCCCCGCACCTGCTGCATCGGCTGCTACCAATGCTGCTAGCAACTCTGCAGCGGGTGTCACATCGGCGGACAATGCCAAATGGTTCGCGCTGCAAAAGTCGTTTGGACCGGTCTATTTCAAGCGCGTAGGCGTGAAATATGATAGTGGGATCGCCTGGTTCCTGCTAGATGCCTCACTCTCGGTGGCGATTCTCACGCTCTCGCTCGATGGCCTCGCGTTCGGCTCGTCCCTCAGCAAATTTACTCCTGAGTTTGACCTGCACGGCCTGGGACTCGATTATACCAGTGGCCCCATAGAGATCGGCGGTGCCTTCTTACGCACACAGGGAACCTACGAAGGCAAGCCCTACGATGAATACGATGGCGCAGCCGTCCTCAAAGCTGAAGAACTGACCCTTTCGGCTCTCGGCTCCTATGCCGTCGTGAACGGTGCAACCTCACTTTTCATTTATGCCGTGCTGGATTACCCTCTCGGTGGTCCCTCTTTCTTCTTCATCACCGGGCTGGCAGCAGGCTTTGGCTACAATCGCTCATTGGTGATGCCAGATATCAGCCAGGTGGCGCAGTTCCCGCTCGTCTCGGCGGCTGTAAAAGGTGATACACCGCCTAAAAGTACGACAGACCTGGCTAACGAGCTACAACAACTCGACAAGTACGTTCCCCCAGATATTGGTGAGATGTTCTTTGCCATCGGCATCAAATTTACATCGTTCAAAATCATCGATTCTTTCGTCCTGCTGGCAATCGCCTTTGGCAACGAGCTTGAGATCGATGTGTTAGGTCTCTCCACCATGCTTCAGCCGCCGCCCGTGCCTGATGAGCCTCCCGTCACGCCGTTGGCCGAGGTGCAGATGGCTGTCAAAATTAGCTTTGTTCCCGCGCAAGGTTTTCTGGGTGTGAGTGCGCAATTGACCTCGGCCTCCTATCTCATCTCTACAGCGTGCCGTCTCACCGGCGGCTTTGCCTTTTATGTCTGGTTTGCCGGTGTCCATTCCGGTGAATTTGTGCAAACGCTAGGCGGCTATCACCCAAGTTTTCACATACCGGACTACTATCCGCGCGTGCCACGCCTGGGCTATAACTGGCAGGTTGACGATACGCTCAGCATCAAGGGCGGGGCATATTTCGCTTTGACGACTTCCATGCTAATGGCCGGTTTGCAAGTGCAGGCCAACTGGAATAGCGATAACCTGCAAGCGTGGTTTGATATCACGATTGACTTCCTGATTGCCTGGAAACCCTTTCACTACGATGCCACAGCCCATGCGGAGCTAGGAATTTCCTACACGTTCAACTTGTCTGGCACTCAGCATCTCAACTTTGATGTCAGCGCCGATCTGCACATCTGGGGGCCAGAGTTTTCGGGTCATGCGCATATTCATCTCGATATCGTCTCTTTTGATATCTCCTTTGGCGCGAGCGCGGCCCAAGCACCCACACCTAT
>JAJZEJ010000450.1 GCA_021828635.1 Chloroflexota bacterium | reverse complement strand
ACACTATCAACCTCTCTCGGCCTTGCTCAACGAATTGGTTCTTAGCCACCTGCATCAGGAAGCGGGTAATACTGAAAAAGACGAAGATGGAGAGACATTGCCTCGCACCGTTGTTGTGGATGTTGGCTGCGGCGAGGGCTATTATCTTGAGCAGATGCATCAGCAACTTGCACATGTATTTCCCGCCGATGACTTTTGCCTATTGGGACTGGACATTGCGAAGGATGCGATACGCATGGCGGCCAAACGCTATAAGGCCGTGCAATTCGTAGTGGCCGATCTCAAAGAGGGACTGCTCTTTGCTAACGATAGCGCACACGTGCTATTGAATATCTTCGCGCCAAGAAATATCGATGAGTTTGCTCGTGTGCTGATGCCGGGCGGCATCACGCTCGTCGTCATTCCGCAAGCGACGCACCTGCACCAACTGCGCTCCCTCTTCCACTTGCTTTCGATAGAGGAGCAGAAAGAGCAGCACGTCATCGCACAATTTCTCGCCAACGCGCATTTCTCCTTGCTCACGACACGCACTTTAACCTACCAACTTGACCTCACACAAGAAGAGATAGCGCAAGCAGTGACAATGACCCCAGGTTTTCGCCATCTCTCCGAGGAGGCGCGGGCGATGATGAATGCCACAAAACATATAACGACCGATGTGAGCTTTACCGTGCTGGCGTTTCGGAAATGGTACCCTTGACTTTTATCTGACGTTCAGGTAAAATAATGACCAGTAAGTCATATCGTAGTTTTTATGGTCAAGCTATAGAGGAGAGCATCAAATTACAAGGTGGAAGTCAATATAGGAAGATTACTGCTTGGAGGTCTGTGTCATGGATGCTGATGGCCGACGACGCTCATTACGCGAAAGACAACGCCAAGAGCGTGAAGAACTCATTTTGCGGGCGGCTGAGGAGGTCTTGCTAGAAAAAGGCTACCATAGCACCTCGATAGATGAGATTGCCGCGCGGGTAGGTATTGCAAAAGGGACGGTTTATCTCCATTTTGCCAGTAAGGAGGCTTTAGTCTTCGCTCTATTGATGCGCGGCATGCAGAAGCTTATACAGGAGATCAATGTAATCATTGCTATGAAGCGTTCGGCCCGCTCAAGATTAGAGGATATTCTACGCTACGTGCATGGTGAACTGTTCAGCGAGCATTTTCAACTGCTCTATGCACTGTACGAGAGTATGACAGCCCGGCAACTTATATTGGAGAAGAAGGAGTATGTGCAGTCACAGTGGGAGCAGGTGGCAGCGCAAATCACAGCACTGATTGATGAGGGCAAGGCCAGTGGCGAGTTGAAGCAGGAGATACCAACAATTATTCTCACGAATGCCTTTTTTAGTATGCTCTCGCCGCAGAGCTATAAACGTCTGGTTGTGGATCGCCACATGCAGCCTAAAGACCTGGTTGACCATCTATCCCATATTTACTTTCATGGTATAGCGGTTGAAAAACCATAACTTGTATGCTACAAAAGGAGCAATAATCTTATGCGTCGGATGATTTTTATTCCCTTACTCATCGTCGTCGCAGTCCTGGCTATTGCGGGCGGTGTTGGATATTACCTTTACAACTCGTACATGTACTATAATACAAGCGATGCTCAGGTGAGCGGCAATATTGTGAATATCAACGCGCCCGCCACGGGATTGCTATCCACACTCAAAGTCAAACTAGGCGATACTGTGACATCGGGCGAAACTATCGGTACAGTAACGACGGCACAGGTGGGCGCGAGCGGTGTGCCGGTTAAGGTCAATGTGACCAGCCCGATTAATGGCACCGTGATTCAAACCACGGCTGTGCAGGGCCAGGGCGTTGCGCCCGGTCTTTCGCTGCTTGAGATTGCCGAAATGAACAATCTGACGGTGACGGCCTATGTTAGCGAGGGTCAGTTGAATAATATCAAGACTGGTCAACAAGTCGATATCCATATCGATGCCTATAGCAACGACTCGTTTACGGGCCATGTGCAGCAGATTGTGCAGGCAACAGCTGGAACGTTTTCGCTGCTACCGACCGAAGACAATGCCAGTGGCAACTTCACCAAAGTAGGGCAGCGTATTCCGGTCATTATCACGCTAGATGGCACGAGTGGCAACGACATTATGCCAGGGATGAGCGCGGAAGTGACGATTCACCTTCATTAAATTGCAATAATTGGCTAAATGCCAGAAGGACGGTATGATGAGTATATTAATTGTTGGTGGCCTCTTCGGTATTGCACTACTCGCCATTATTGGCATAGTGCTGACAGTTATTAGTGAGCGCAATGCTATGGCGCGTGCGCAAGTTGCTAAACCTGCTCCTGCACAGGCAGCGGCGAAAAAAGATGCAACTCCTGTTGTACCCAATAGCGCGAGTGTAGAGGTAGCGCCTGCTATGGAAGATGCTGAGCCGACGTTGAATGAGCAGATCTATGAACTATCGGCACAACTCCATGCGCTCCATCAACAGACACAAAACCTGGAGAGCCGCCTCAGCACATTGGTGGCACTGGTTGAGCGTTTTGAGTATACCCGTGCTATTCCTGTTTACAACTTAATGGACGAAAAGCTACCGCTCACGCCCATTCCCGTCGAATAAATAGAGCATCCAGGATAGTTCATCAGGAAGCATGGCACCCCTTGTGGGTGCCATGCTTCTTGCCATATTAAAGATAGCCCACAGGTCTGCTTGTGTTTACACAAAATCCGCTACTTATGTTATAATTTCGCTGGTGATGCTATGAATAACACACACACTTCCTAGCAAAAAAGGCATAAATGCAGTATGAGCCTGACGAAAAAAAATGCAATACAGTATTCTTTCGACGAGCTTCGTTGTAGCCGTTGCAATAGTATCTTACCTCCACGGGCAACTTTTTGTGGTTCGTGTGGAGAGCGCGTCGAAAAAAATGCTTCACTCCAGCCGCCCACGACCGGAGAGATTACAGAACGCTATCGCCTGACCTCTCTAGTTCGTCGTCGTGCCTCTGTGCAACTCTCTTTGGCCCGCGATACGCGGCAGCACCATCCGGTCGCGGTGCGCGATATAGACCTCAGCAGCCTTGATGGGGAAGCGCAGGCGCAGGCTATCGCTGTTCTACAGCAAGAATATGATCTGTTACGTTATCAACAGATTCCCGATGTGATGTCTGTCATTGATATGCGTTTACATGAGCAGCATCTTTACACCGTTGCGGGCTGGCCTGTTGTGGAGGGAGATGCGCAGTCCGCACTAGAAGAGGAGCGAGCTAAACAGCAGTTACGCACATTACACGATACGCTACAGAGCGGCATCGGGCGGCCCGACGAAACGCTAGCACTGGCATGGCTCTATCAACTGTGTCGAGCCGTCTATCGTCTTCATCAGCACTCTATTATCATCGGCGATCTCGATCCCTCTACTATTGTCCTGAATGGCGAACGCTACGAAGGCCGTCCGACATTAATGGTATCATGGCTGCCCTTGACAGTGCGCAACTTGTTACCGCGTAGCAGCGTGCTGGACAATGCGTCACATTTTAACGCCCCTGAAACACTACTGGGCCGCGTCGAGCAGCGTTCAGATGTCTATAGTCTGGGCGCGTTACTCTACTTCTTGCTAACTGGCACGGCTCCCGATGAGCCGACGCTACGCCTGCAACGTCCGTTGCGCACGCCGCGTGAACTCAACACGCGGGTGAGCCAGGCGGTTGACGCGCTGGTGATGCGTGCGCTCGCCATTGAAAGCACGGAGCGTTTCTTCAATGTTAGCGCGATGGCGAAGACCATTCGTCAACTTTATAGCAAGCTGCCTGGAGCGAATATCCAAGACCTGCTTGGTGTGAATGATAGTATGATGGATGATGACGCAATAGAGCAACCAGAGGAGATTACCGTCTCGATTGTACCGCTACGCACGCGCCTGGCGAATTTGTATCTTGTCAACAGGAAGGATGAGCTATTCGCGGCCCATGAAGCCGGCTCTGATCCTCCTGTCGATGTTCAAACTGTCGAAGGTACGCTTGAGGCAACCACAGATGGCGAACAGGCGGCTATCCATCGCTATGAGGCACAGGTTGCAGATGAGCTACAGACGCACCCTGGCAATCTAGCGGACGAAGATGAGGATGAAGAGACGCTGGTGCAAACCGGCAAGGAGCTGGCTGCTAGAGAGACCGGCCATGTTGAAGCTCTGCCGCACTCACCGCTTCAGTCATGGAAACAGCGCCTCAGCGGCCTGTTTCCTGTTGTGATGCGTGCGCCGACAGAAACCAATGAAGTAGCAGAACAGGCAAAAGCCGCACAGAGAGGTAAGCCGCAAGAAGAGCAACTTTCCTTCTTCCAGCGTCTGCAACGCTTCTTCCTGGGTGAGCAGCAGCATGCAACGATGGCAGTGGCATTGATTGAGACACCATTGCGTGTGCAACCCAATCAAGCCTATGTTATACGCATTCATCTAACAGGGCGCGACGAACCTCAAGCGGTGTCGAACCGCCGAAAAAACGCCGCACTGGATGGTTTGAGTGGGCTGACGAAAGGCGAAGTAGTCCATATCGAGGTGCGTTCGGCCTTGTATCACAATTACGCCTATGTTGTGCAGCGTGCCGATGTCGCCTTGCCGAATGCTGGTTATTCTGCCGAAGTGACCATTCCGATGCAGCCGCTCGCTAGTGGCCCAAGTGGACGCCGTGAGCGCCTGCACATCTTTTTCACTGATGAGCTACGTCGTCCCCTCTACGAGAAACCCTTTGTCGTTGAGGTTTTCGTCTCGCACCTCGTGCAGTCCGGGCGCGAGGGCTATAATGTATTGACCATCCCTGTATAATGCTGCTGGAGGAACCGTTTCCCCATGTCCGCAAAGATAGGATGTAGGAACCGATTGGTCGCGTCCGCGTTGCCCACCCGCTTATCAGGCCCAGGCACGGTACAGACGCGATCAATCCGGTCCCTACAGAATTTTTGGCGTATTAGTGTACATCGATGGTGAAAGGCAGGTTCATGATATATTGCGCACACATCTGACCGGCTTTGCACAGCGCGGACTTCTGGAAGGTGATATGTGTGGTGCCTGCACTTTGAGCTGTGAATTGCCAGACACAGACTTGGACCGATTTATTGGCAAAACCGGCGGGTGTCAACATTTGCAGGTTGCCTTGTGAACTGGTTGGACCAACCCACTTGCTGCCGAAGGGCAGGCGGATTTCGACGACATTACCAACCTGGGCATTGACTGTGCTGCTGGCTTGCGAGGGAGTGACCGTCACATTAGCTGGGCGCGGATTGGTGACGACGGCATCGCTGGGGCAACCATAGGCCGTGCCATACCCCTTAACGGTTGTTGGTGCCGAAGGGGAACTACCCGTGGTTGTGTTGCTGCTACCCGCACCGCATGCCGCTAACAGGAAAATGAGCATGAGGCCAGATACGAAAAACGTAAGTGGTGATTTGAAAACCTTAATGGACGATTTAGCTGACATGACGTAGCTCCTTCATACTATCTCTATACGAGATAAACATCTCTGCTGCATTCCCGACCACGTAAGTGCCATATCGCTATTGATACGGTGCGGGATACAGGCTGCTGTATCTTTCACTGTCAAGACGCTACGCCATCGCCAAAAGTTCCCGTCATTAGCCCGACGTATTTAGGTTTATGCCCTCTCTCATAAGATACAAGGGACCGGTCACCGCGTCCAGCATGCCAGCGTGGCCTAAGCAAATGGACGCCCACGCATGGATGCGATGAACCGATCCCTACATCCCAAGCGCCATCCAGACTTGATAGATCACAAGTAAGAACATGACTACCACGTAGACACGCAACGTCCATAGAATAACCAGTGTGCTAGGTTTCAGCTTTTGCCGCCCAAAGTGATTTGCATATCTGGCAGTGGATAGCTGTTCCGGCTTCAACACATGCTGTACCCAGTTTGCTGGTTCCTGAGAGGTTATATCTTTTTCAGCTCCTCTTATATACATCTCTTCATACTACCTTTCTATTCCAAATGCTATTTATGATGGTAAAATACCTGGAAAGACGGTGGTGAGTCCGTAAAAGAGGCCCACTAGACACAGGAAGATGACAATGGCGATGGCTATGAAATTGCCGAGCCGTCCATTCACTTGGTTGCCCATAATGTCGCGGTCATTCACTAATAAGATGAGGAATACCAGTGCGGGGGGCATAGCGAGTGTGGCGATCACATTGACGATCAGGATGATGAATTCCAGCGGCGCGTTGGGAATGAGTACGAGAATGGCTGAGACGCCCGCAGCCAGTGTGAGAATAGCGTAAAACGGCCAACCATCACGCAGTGAACTATTCAAGCTATGCGCACGGCCTGTCACCTCACCGAACGCATAGGCCGACGACGAAGAAATGGTGATGGCCGCAACCAGACCAGCCTCGAAGATGCCTAGCGCGAAGAGTGTGGCACCCACATTGCCGATATAGGGTTGCAACGCCTGGGCAAATTGCGCCCCATTGAAGTTTGCCGCGCTGATATGGTGGACGAAAAGCGGTGTGGTCGCAATAATGGTAGCGATGGCCGCGCCGGCTGCAATCAATGCACCTAATGCTGTATCAATACGGCCCTGGCGCAGATCATCGGTGGTCATGCCTTTATCGACGACCGCGCTCTGCTGAAAAAAGAGCATCCACGGTGTCACCGTCGCACCAATGTCCGCTACCAGTAGTAAGATCATCTGTTTATTCCAGCCACCGGGGAGTGGCCCCCACGTGAGCAAAGCTCCAACGACCTGGCTACTGACCGGATGAGTCATAATGGCGACAGGAACAAAGATAAGATTGAAGAGCGCGAGACTCAAGGTGATACGTTCCCAGGTCCAGTAGCGGCGCGTGAGAACCACGGCGATGACCACGATGAAAGCCCCCAGCACGGCTAGCGCCGGCGGAATGCCGAAGAAGCCAAGCCCCGCACGGATGGCAATGAACTCGGTGACAAGCGTCAATAAGTTGCCCAGGAACAAGTCGCCCAACGCGAACCACCCCCAGAAAGGTCCGAAGCGATCAAAGATCAATTCCGCATGTCCACGGTGTGTAGTTGCACCGAGTCGCAATGTCATCTCCTGTACCACATAGGCCATTGCGAAGGTCAGCAAGACAAAAGGCAGAAAGAAGCCGATGCCAAATTGTGAACCAGTAGCGGCATAGGAAAGCAT
This sequence comes from Chloroflexota bacterium, assembly GCA_021828635.1. The sequence continues at coordinate 569 of JAJZEJ010000450.1, read as the reverse complement.
GCTCGGCCCATCGTTCTCACCCAGCATGACCAGTATGCCGGGTCCAATCAAGAGCCAGAGCAGCCACAATGAGCGCCCACGTACCCGGCGAAACTTGAGGACACGCCCACGATCAAGGGCGCGTTTCACATCCTCTGTCGTAATATCTGGCCCAACCTTATCAATCTCGGCAGAGTCATTTTTCACAATCATCCCCTTAGATTATCGGTATTTTGAGGCACAGCATTATGCACGGGACGCACCTGGACAGCTTGCGTCACCACGTCTCCAAGCGCGTGACTCTGCTCGCCGATCTTCACAATAGAGACACCACCATAGGGCGTGACGGTTTCCACAGATAGTAAAGCGCCCGGCACGAGTCCAAGCGAGGTGAGATAGCGTAACAGATCATGGTTGTCATCACTCACACGCTGCACAATCACCTGTTGTCCTGGCTCAACTGTCGAGAGCGACTGGCTACGAGCGACAACCACTTCGCCTATAGCGTTCGGAATGGGATCGCCATGCGGGTCTTCTGTAGGATGTCCTAGCAAGGTATCCATGCGCTCTACAAAGTTGTCTGAAATAGC
>JAJZEJ010000820.1 GCA_021828635.1 Chloroflexota bacterium | reverse complement strand
CTGGCACTGGCTTTGCTGTATGCCGGTACTGTTGTAAGTGCCATGCCGAAAACCTCTAGCACGACACAAGGAATGGTGACACCCAGGAAGGTCAGCCAGAAGATGCGGCTCGTCGATGTCTGTTCCGGCTGATTAACGTTGTAGTCAGCCGCATAAGAACACCAACCGGTGGCGAAACCGTAGACCGCGCCGCCAAAGGAGACGAAGGAGGCTACTTCGGCCATACCGGCTGCTTGCGGTGCCACAATCGCCATATGTGGACCAGCCACAATCGCCAGAATGACAAAGATAATCGCCAGGGGAATCCAGGCATAACGCTCGTAGCGATGCACATAGCGATAGCCGTAGATACTGACGAATGTGGTCAAAATAGCGATAATCAGCACACCAGCCCAGATTGGTACCGCACCATGACTCAATGATGTGAGTAACTGCCCACCTACAATGACGTTGACTGCCGACCAGCCAATGCAGGCCGCGACATTGAAAAGCGCCATGATGATTGCGCCCACCCAGCCAAAGGAGAAGCGTGAAATCGTCATCTGGCGCAGGCCGAGCTTTGGCCCTAGCGTTGAGAAAAAGGCAACGGGTAGCACTCCGAGAACATTAAAGATAATAATGACAGCGACACTGTCCCAAAAGCCAAGTCCAAAGACTGGGACAGCCAGTGCGCCCAGCGCGACCGTCGAGATGACCAGGTTTGCTGAGAGCCACATGGTAAAGTTGTCGAATATGCGCACGTGGGTGCGTTCTTTGGGCGAGACACGTTCAATACCATGTGTCTCAATGCCCTGCCCAAGAGGAGGGGAAAGAGTTTCTGAAGCCATGAGTCCAGTTTCTCCTTATGCTGTGTGGTACGACAACACCACACTGTAGCACCGCATCATGTGCTAGAGTGTGGTAACAAAGATAAATGGTACCGCATCGTACATCGGAACATGTGGAATGTAGACATAATATCACAAAACTCTGCCACGTGCCATCCTTTTGATCTGATACAATGGAAAGCAGAGAGTGAGAACCAGCAGGCAGATTTCTTATAGTCTATGGATTTGATTCAAGACAGAGACGAGAAAGGTAACATGGCAACCGGAACTCGACGAGTTGCACCGACGCGAACGCTTGGCGCGGCAGATGAGCGGCGCTGAAAAGATTGAAAAGCATCACACGCAGGGGCGTCTGACCGTGCGTGATGGCACACGACCATAAATAACATCATCACAATTCTCATGAGCATGGCACCCACAAGAGGTGCCACTACATGTATGGTACCGCTTGCGGGGCGGATTGATATATGTAGTGATACCCCTTGTGGGTGACATGCCCATTTGTAGGTGTTAGGCTATACGCTCAGATCGAAGATGGTCTGACCATCGCTAAGCAGATCGGCCTGGAAGGCTAGCGTAAAGCTATGGGCGCTAGCAGGTACTTCGTAGGCCAGTGTGCCGCGCAGGGGTGAGTTAGCCTCCACCTTGCCGTCTGGCGGTGTAGCAAGAGTCGTGACAGTCTCCGTATACTGCTGACCCGTGCTGTCACGCAAGTTCCACATCAGTAGGCTGGAAGCATCCTGCTCCTGTGAAGAGATGTTGGTCATTGAGACATCTACCAGTATGAGGGATTTTCTAATAAATAGTTAGCGGATGCGTCCGAGATACTGTTGTCGCAATTGTTCGCCGCGTTCGATGCCACCTGGGACGTTGTACGAGATATAGACGGGAGGGTCGATGCCTCTGGCGAGCAGCGCATTGATGATCTCGGCGGTGAGCATCTGCCCAATTAAAGCTCCACTTAGCGATGAGATGGCGCAGGCTTTGCCACCATTGGGAAGTGATAAGAGGGCATCGCCGAATGGCGAGCAGCTATCAATTATGACATCAGCCAGTTCGTAGAGCTTCTTGCCTGACGGATGGCGTGGAGTTGCTTGCTGCGTGTGGTCAAGCGCGGTGACAGCGATGAGTGCATGACCATGCGCTTTGATGCGTTGTGCCACCTCAACCACGGCGGCATTGATGCCAGATTGCGAGGAGATGATGAAGCAATCATGTGGCTCGATACGATAACAAGCGAGTATCTGTTCACCGGCGGCTAGATCGCGCTCAATATCATCCTGCGTGACGCGCTCTAACGACCAGCCAGCGTAAAGTGCCAGATCGGCCAGATCAATACGGTTGACGGGTACCAGCCCTCCGGCGCGTCCCGCTAACTCCATTGCGAAGGCGCGTGAGTGACCGGTTCCATAGGCGTGTAGCACACCGTCGTTGACCAGACTTTCAGCACAGAGTGTGGCAGCCAGGCGGATAGCCTCTGCCTGGCTCGTTACCACGCGCTCAAGAATAGTCGATGCCTCGTGCCAGAACTGTTGCAGGTCAATGGCCTGTTGTCCCTGATTATCCACTGCGTACTCCTCTTGTACAAATATTATCCATGCAGTGATTATATACCGGATTCGCTCTCTATTGCTGGCTCTGGTCCAAAAGAATGCCTTATCAAGATGAAGCATACCATGAACTGATTCTATTAAAGCGGAATAATTATATCCATACGTGTATGATAATAGATCATTAACATATATTTAACATCACGTTAACATAAAGATAAAACATTGGTTGTACGCTATCAATAGCGGCAAAGAATAACACTAAGCCGAGCAGTAAGTGTACAACTGGAAGGAGTATCTTATGGAGACGCCGACAAACTTGTCGGAAGCCCTCAATAGCGCATCATTGGACAAGTTTCATATTCGCTCAATGTTTGTCGCTGGCATGGGTTTTTTTACAGATGCTTATGACCTATTCATCATCGGTGTGGCACTAGCACTCATCAAAAATGAATTTCATCCAACGGCCTTTGAGATCGGTCTGGTTGGTTCAACGGCTTTGCTGGCTGCTTTTATTGGCGCAACCATCTTTGGATGGGTTGCCGATAAGTTCGGACGCAAATCGGTTTATGGTGTAGAGGCGACGATTATGGCGTTGGCCGCTATTGCCAGCGCATTCTCGCCCAACATTATCTGGCTGATCGTCTTCCGCTTTATCCTGGGTATCGCTATTGGTGGTGATTATCCCGTGTCTGCCGTCATCATGAGTGAATATGCCAACACAAAAGATCGTGGCAAATTGGTTGGTATGGTCTTCTCGATGCAGGCCGTCGGTCTGGTCGCTGGCCCGCTAGTAGCGTTGATCTTGTTATTATCAGGTATCCCGCATGATCTAGCCTGGCGTCTCATGCTTGGCCTGGGTGCCATTCCAGCCGCCTCGGTGATCTATCTGCGCCGTAAAATGCCAGAGTCGCCGCGCTACCTCTCACGTGTCAAAGGTCAGACTGAGCAAGCTGCAACGCAGTTGCGCGAGTATACCGATGGCAAAATTGCGGTAGATGTGAAGAGTGAGGGACAGGTACGTGCTGGTCTGAGCAAATATATCCTGACACTGGTTGGCACTGCCGGAACGTGGTTCGTCTTCGACTATGCCTACTATGGCAATAGTATCTCGACGCCGCTGATTCTCAAAGCTGTGGCTCCCAGCGCCTCGCTGATTACCAGTACGCTGATGACGCTGTTGATCTTCCTGATCGCGGCGGTCCCTGGCTATATCCTGGCCTTCCTATTCATGGATCGCATCGGCCATAAGCGTCTGCAACTGATCGGCTTTGCGCTGATGGGTCTGGCTTTCCTGGCGATTGGTGTTCTGCCTGGTATCACGAAAGAAATTGTGCCATTTATCATCATTTACGGCATCAGCTACTTCTTTGCTGAATTTGGGCCAAATACCACCACCTTCGTGTTATCGGCGGAACTCTATCCCGTTAATCTGCGTACAACAGGGCATGGTCTCTCGGCTGGCATTGCCAAGATTGGAGCTTTTATCGGTGTCTTCCTCTTCCCGATTATTGAGGCGACACTGGGCTTGAATGGTACATTGGACATCACCTTCGTGTTTGCTCTGGTTGGTTTCGGTCTCACGTTGCTCTTGCCCGAACCGGCTGGCAGGTCATTAGAAGAGGTCTCGAAGGAAGATCAATATATGGTGAGAGTACCGGTATCCGCTGTTGCTGGTGACTAATAGGTAGTATAGCATCCACAAGGGATGTCACTACATATAACATGTTTCTATAGCATTGGCGATGGATATGGTGTATATCATACCCATCGCCAGTTTGCTTGTTTGCTAAAACTGTTCCTGTGAGGTTCTGATTACCTGTCCCCTGGGATAAATTTTAATGTTCGATTAACATTGCATTAATAGATGGATAATAGATATATGGTCATGGCACGTGGCGAGGTCGAGAGGATTCCAGTGGCCTGACACCGTTGTAAGTTCTTGTTGATTGTGATATATGTAGGGATCGGTCCCACCAATTTATCTATCCCCTTGACGAACAAACATATCCCGACTATAATATTTAGCGTGCTAATTATTAGTCAACTATTATTTAGTGGACAAAGAAGATTATGAGTTTCTCATCAACAGAGAATATCGGTTATTGGCTCTTTTACACGCAGCGTTGTGTGGCTTACGCCTTTGCTGAAGTGCTGAGCCGCTACTGTGAGGAGCATGGCAAGCCATACGTGATTACCCCTGCTCAGTGGGGTGTATTGTCACTGCTCTTTGAGCAAGATGGCTTAACGGTTGGAGCGATTAGCCATAGCCGTGGCGTTGATGCACCAACGGTGACAGGCATTGTGAAGCGCCTGGAACAGAGCAAACTGGTAGAGCGCCTCCATGACAAGCAGGATCGTCGCGTCGTTAAGGTCTATCTGACAGAAGAGGGGCGGGCGATTATGCCGGAATTGATTGTGGAGGTAGGAGATCTTAACGAAAGTGTGGTGCAGAGCTTCTCTCCCGAAGAGCAACGAGACTTGTTGCGTAAGCTACAAGAAATTGTTGTCAATCTCTCCAAAACTGGCAATGGCGTAGGAGACCGTTTTGGATTATTGCCAAAAGAGGTTATCTTTCTAGCAAAAGAGTAGTCTTTATACTTGAATGTGTTATCCAGACTGGATAGAGAGGAACGTTATTCCTGATGAGTATGGAAAATATGGTGAGCAGTGCTACGAGTGGGCAAGCTGACTCAATAACTATACCGGCTATTGAAATTGTTGAACTGTGTAAAACCTTTGGCGATTTCAAGGCCATCGACCATCTCTCGCTGACGATCAAGCAGGGCGAAATCTTTGGTTTGCTGGGACCGAATGGGTCAGGCAAAACGACCACGATCAATATGATCAGTGGTTTGAGTGTGCCGACGAGCGGAACGGTGCGCGTGCTGGGCTATGATGTACGCCGCGATGCGCGTAAAGTACGTCAATTGCTCGGCGCGGTGCCGCAGGAAACGGCGTTGTACGAAGAACTGAGCGCGTGGGTTAATATGGATTTCCACGCCGACATTTTTGGCATTCCACGTAAGGAGAAGAAAGAACGCATCACGCGCATGCTAGAACTGGTGCAGTTGCTGGAGCGCAAAGATTCGCGTGTCGGCACATTCTCTGGTGGCATGAAACGTCGTCTGGCGTTAGGGCGTGCGTTGCTGCATGATCCTCAACTGATCTATCTAGACGAGCCAACATTAGGTGTGGATGTACAGGCACGCCGCGCTATCTGGGACTATATTCTCACGCTGCGTGAGCAAGGTAAGACCGTCTTGATTACGACGAACTATCTGGAGGAGGCGCAAGCCCTGTGTGACCGTCTGGCTATCATCGACCGAGGCAAACTCATCGCGGTTAATACACCGCAGCATCTCAAGCAGACCTATGGCGGTAGCATCATCACACTGGAGATGATCAGACCCATCAATGTTAATGATGCTCTCCGCGCCTTGCAGGGTGTGCAGGAGGTCAAGCAAGAAGGGAAGCATTTAACCATTAAGACTCAGGGAACATATAATGTTGTGCCGGAGATCATTAATACTGTCTCGCAGGACAACGAGTTGCGCGATATTACGGTGCGCGAACCCGATCTAGACGAGATTTTCATACGTTTGACGGGCGCTGCGCTACGCGACTAGGAGACGGCTTTCATGGAACGACTTAACTATGACTTGCGCGTCATCTGGGCTTGCATGAAAAAAGATATTCGCAGCGCCTTGGCCGACCGCGTATTTACGATTGTCAGCATCTTTCTCCCACTCAACTTTCTCATCCTGTTCAGCTTGTTTGTCATCAATGGTGGTTTGGCCCCGACTGCCGTGGTAATGCAAGATACGGGGCCATACGCGCAGCAGTTTTATAACGCAATGGCGCACGCGAATTCATTTGTGCTAGAGAAAACCAGCCTCTCACAGGCGCAACAACTGATTGAGCAGGGCCACATTGTTGCTGTTGTCGTCATTCCGTCGAACTTTGATACGAGTATCGAGCATAAGCAACCTGTGCAGGTTGATGTCACGATCAACAATCTGAATACCGATTTTACCAACGACATTCGCCGCGCTGTGCCGTTCTCGATCACCAAGTTTTATGCACAGGCATTTCCGCATGTCGTGACGATCACACCGAAGGAGATCGACTCTTATACGCATGATACCGGTTATATTCCCTATCTGTCGGTTTCTATTCTGGCCATCGCGTTGGTCATAGGAGGCTTGTTACAGTCTGGTACGGGAACGGCACGTGAGTGGGAAAATGCTACTATTAAAGAATTATTGCTCTCGCCCGCCAGTCGCTGGGCCGTGGTTGTTGGTAAGATGCTTGGCGCATTTATCATGAGCCTGGCTGCTATCGTGGTTGTGCTGGCTGTGTTAATCTTTATCGTTGGCGTCTATCCGCAACATTGGGGCGAACTCATCGCCTTCACACTGCTAACGATGTTGATTTTTATTGCCTTTGGTACCTTGCTTGGTACCATAATTAAACAGCGTATGGCATTCGTGGGTCTGGCCTTCGGAGCTACCATTCCGCTCTTTTTCATCAGTGGCGCGTTTGGCCCGCTCTCATTTGATGTACCTATCGTGCAGGTCTTCGCGCAGATTTTCCCAGTCTATTACGCTATTGTGTTGCTGCAACACGCCTTCCACAACTTCGATCTGAATACCTATGGTCTGTGGGGCAACACAGCGATATTGGTAGTCTATGCGCTGGTGCTGGTGGTGCTGGCGGCTGTAGTTTTGCGTCGCAGCACGGTTGCGAACTAGCCGACTTTGAGAGGGAATAGAATATGTTTCGTACAACTATGCGTGCCATCTGGGCCATTTTTCGCAAAGACCTGGCGGTCTGGTTGCGCAACGGACGCAATATTGTCGCTACTATTATGCCGCCATTGGCTTTCTTGCTAGTGCAGGCGCTTGGAGCAGCAGCCGTCGGGCGCAGTCCGGTGGCGCTGGTCACACTCGACCAGCGCCCGTTGGGTCAGCAAATGGCGCAGATTTTGCATCAAGCCGATGTGTTCCGTATTACCGATGCGACACCAACGCAGGCGCAACACCTGTTCAACAATGTGCAGGTGATCGCCATTATCACTATCCCCGCCGATTTCACTGAGCGCGTGGAGCAACATGATCCTTCACCAATTATTGTGCGAGCTAATAATCTGAATCTGGACTTCACGAATGATTTGCGTCGCGCTGTACCCGATGCCATTACGCAATTCTATCAAGCACAAGGCAGTCATAGCCCTATTCTGGTGACAATGCACGAGCAAAATATGCGCCCGCAAGATATCCAACTGTTCCAGTATAGCGTATTGCCGACAATCATCTTGCTGCTCACCCTTTCAGGATTAGTGACGAGCAGTATTGCTGC
>JAJZEJ010000019.1 GCA_021828635.1 Chloroflexota bacterium | reverse complement strand
CAGGAGACACCCAACTTACGGTTTTTGAAACAGCACAATCTTGGTTGGGTTGCTCTGGAACCGAACCTACAGAGGCAATTGATTCAGGCTATTACAGCAAATCCCGCGCTGTTATATGAGAAAAGGGAGAGTACGCGCATATATAGGGCGTGGAATGTGCAAGCCAACCAATCGATTATGCCTGTTATCTGTAGTTTTCTGCATTCCTCCGTAGGGGCGTGATTCATTATCCCCCTGTTACTTGATTGGTTGTGTTGCGCCAGTTGACTGTGGGAGCGATAAGCTGTTCGTCGATGCGCTCACGGTAGTGTAGGGCCAGTTTCATAAGTGACTCTAGCACTGTTTCGGAGAGCAGATGTGGTTCAAGGCCGAGATCGAGCAATTTGGTATGGACGGCATGATAATAATGCTGCTCTTGCTCGACACGCGGGTTATGCAGATAGGTGACATCGGCTGTTTTGCCGAGTGTTTTGCTGTGTCCGACAACCAATTCAGCCAGTTCAACCAATGAGAACTGCTCAGTGATCTGGTTGAAGACGCGATATTCGCCGGGTGCGGGTGCGGACTCTGCGGCCAGTTCGATACAACGAATGGTGTCTTTGATGTTGATATAGCCACGTGTCTGATTGCCGGTGCCATAGACGGTGAGAGGATAGCCTGCGGCGGCCTGCACACAGAAACGGTTGAGAGCGGTGCCATAGATTTGATCGTAGTCGAAACGAGTGGCGAGGCGTGAGTCAAGACTGGTCTCATCGGTTTCGACGCCATAGACAACGCCCTGATTGAGATCGGTGGCACGAATACCCCAGATTTTGCAGCAGAACACGATGTTGTGGCTATCATGTACCTTACTAAGGTGGTAGAACGAATTGGGTTGCTTGGGATAGGGCAGCACGTCAGAGCGACCCTTGTGGTGTATCTCGATGAAGCCCTCTTCAATATCAATGTTTGGAGTGCCATACTCGCCCATCGTTCCCAATTTGATGAGATGGCATTGAGGGGCAAACTCCTTGATGGCGTAGAGGACATTGAGCGTGCCAACCACGTTGTTGACCTGGGTGAACACAGCATGTTTACGGTCAATCATCGAATACGGCGCGGAACGTTGCTCTGCGAAATGTACGACAGCCTCTGGCTGAAAGGTCTGGAAAGCCGACGCAAGCACATCATAGTCTTGTGCGTCGCCTATAAAAGTCTGAATGGAGTCTCCTGTCAGTGCATGCCAGACTTTGACACGCTCATGTAGCGTTTCAATGGGGAGGAGACTATTGAAGCCATGCTCCAGATCGAACGCACGTCTCGCCAGATTATCGAAGATTGCGACTTCATGGCCTTTGCGAGAAAGGTAAAGTGATTGCGGCCAGCCGAGGTATCCATCGCCACCGAGGATTAAGATACGCATTACGCCTCCAAATTATGCCTGAATTGATGTTATGATCGGCGGAGAGCTTCCCGTTTTCAAAAAGAAAGGGTGCAAGCCCTCTCACAGATCCCCTATCTACAAGAATAGTATACAACGATAGAACGTTACAAATGTTAATGAAAGGTTAATATATCTCCCTTTGGCTGATTGATAGTCTGTAACACTTGACAGATCGCAATGCTAGACGATACACTTGAACAAAAGAAGATTGTTTTTACTATGCGCGTGTTTTGCAGGTAGAGAAAGCATAGCTACACCATGTTGGATGGGCATTCGACTTCCTTTATTATGATGCTTATGCCTATGTGCCATATGACCTTTGGGGCATACGGATGGATGTCGCTGTCCTCTCTGCATACTGCTACACTGCAAACATGAGCATACATTTCCACGAAGCAGAAGAATCCAGAGGGATGCAGGCGACACACCTGCATCCCTCTTTTTTATCCACTAATTGAGCAATTTCAAGAAGGAGCAGAAGACCATGAAAGCAGTTGAGGTTGCAGACTTAGCGAAGACGTTTAGAACTCGTGAGCGTGCGGCTGGCCTGACTGGCGGCATGCGTTCGTTTATTGCCCCACAGTATCATGAGCGTGCGGCTGTCAAAGGCATCCATTTCGCGCTTGAAGCGGGTGAAGTGTTGGCCTTTATTGGCCCTAACGGCGCAGGCAAGTCTACAACCATCAAAATGCTGACTGGCATTCTCTATCCTTCTGGTGGTCACGCACAGGTGCTAGGCATGGTACCGTGGCAACAGAGACGTAAGCTTTCTTATCATATTGCCAGCGTTTTCGGGCAAAAATCGCAACTCTGGTATCACTTGCCGCCGCAAGATACCTTCGATCTGCTAGCACACATCTACGAACTGGATTGGTCAGAATATCAGAAACGCCGTGCATTTCTGATCGACGTGTTCGATATTGCTGGTTATATGCGCACTCCTGCGCGTAAGCTGAGCCTGGGAGAACGCATGCGTTGCGAACTAGCGGCGGCACTGCTGCATAAGCCACAGGTGATCTTCCTGGACGAGCCAACGATTGGTCTGGATGTCATTGCCAAGCAGCGTATCCGTGAACTGATCGGCCATCTCAATACAGAAGAGGGCGTAACTGTTCTTTTAACGTCTCATGATGCAGGTGATGTAGAGCAGGTCTGTCGGCGGGCCATCGTTATCAATCATGGCGAGATTATCCTGGATGCACCTGTCGCGCAACTCAAACATGACTACTTGAAGACCAAAACAGTTGAGTTGTTATTGCAAGAAATGGCGACGAATCTGGTGCAGACTGATGAGCAAACGGGCATACAGTCATTATTCGCTGTACAGGATGTACAAGGAGGCCAGCAATTTGATAGCGGCTTGAAGGTTGCAAATGCGCAAGGGCATGGCTTGACGCTGGAGGTCGATACGGCCCGTTGCCCGTTGGAACCATTAATAGCAAGCATCATGCGGCAGTGTCATATTCTTGATATGACCATCACCGATCCACCGATGGAGCAGATAATCGCTACTATCTATAGTGAGAATCGTAGTGCAGATGTGTCCATCTCGGCATTGTGACGGACAAGAGGGAGAAACTGTGTATGGAGATAGCATTCTTGGGGAAGCGGCGTTCTTTGGCGCGACGCTTGTGGTTCTCAACACGCAAATATTGGGCGATTTTGCGTGTCAGTATTGCCAGCAACCTGGCCTATGTCTATGAGGTCGTGTTCCGTGCGCTCTCTCTGCTGGTAATCGTGTTTGTGCTGAGCCAGCTCTGGAAAACCACCTTCTCGTTGCGTAGTACGCAAACACTGAGCGGGTTTAGCATCACAGACATGATTTGGTATCTGGTGGCTGCCGAGACGTTTGCCATGTCGGCTCCGCCCTTATCGCAACGCATCGATCAGGAGGTGCGTTCAGGACAGCTAGCCTATCTGCTAGGGCGGCCATGCAGCTATATTCTGTATCACTTCGCGCAATACCTGGGTGAACGTTTCGTGCGTATCATTATGAATGCTATGGTCGGAGCTATACTGGCGCTGGTGATTGCTGGACGGCCTCACTTCACCTGGATGGGCGTGCTGGCCTGGCCGTTGACGCTCTTGCTGGCCGTGTGTATTGATTTCGTGGCCTACTTTAGCATTGGCCTGTTAGCGTTCTGGACAGAGGATACACGCTCATTTGTACTAATTTATAGTCGTCTGTCGCTGGTGTTGGGCGGTGTGCTAGCACCGATAGAGATTTTTCCGCAGCCGCTACGGGCTATCGCGCAGGCATTGCCTTTTAGTGCCATCTTGTATGGTCCGGCACGAACGCTGGTGCGTTTTGATGGGACTGCTTTTGTGGCGTTGCTCTTTCAGCAAAGCGAGATGATTGTAGTGGGTAGCTTGCTGCTAGGTATGTTGTATCTGGTTGTGATGCGGCGTGTCAATATTAATGGAGGGTAAAGGCACATGCAGCGTTTCTTTGTAGCAAGCCTGCGCACGTTACGCTTTGTCGGAGCTTATGCCAGAGCAAATCTGCTAGCGGCAATGGAGTATCGCACTGCATTCGCTATGCAGGTACTGACGATGATTGCCAATGATAGTCTGTGGCTCTTCTTCTGGTGGAATTTTTTTCATCAGTTCCCTTTGACCAATGGCTGGCAGGCCAGCGATATTGTGATTTTGTGGGCTGTTTCAGCTTGTGGTTTCGGCTTGAGCGTGGGCGTTTTTGGCAACACCGAGAATCTGGCACGCTTGATTACTACGGGTGGTCTGGATGCCTATCTGGGCATGCCGCGCCATGTCCTGCTGCATGTGAGCATTGCCGCAACCGACCCATCAGCGTGGGGCGATGTGCTATTCGCGGTTAGCGCATTCTTGTTGCTGGTGCATCCAAGCCTGGAACAAATAGCCCTGTTCGTGTTGCTCGTCGCGTTGGTTGCGCTGATCTTCACGGCCTTCCGCGCCATTCTCGGCTCGCTGGCCTTCTTTCTGGGCAATACCGAAGGCTTAATGCAACCGATCTTTGGGGCGCTCATTTCGTTCAGTACCTATCCAATGAACATTTTTCATGGGGTGGTACGTCTATTGCTCTTTACACTGCTACCTGCGGGCTTCATCTCGTTTGTGCCTCTGCTATTGCTGCGGCACTATAGCTCGTTGTTGCTACTAGGTTTGATTGGGGCTACCTGCGTTTTTGTGGCGCTAGCTCTGGTCATCTTCGCACTTGGCTTGCGCCGCTACGAGAGTGGAAACTTGATAGGGATGCAAGCGTAATACTAGTATGTGGAAATGAGAGAGGTCAGGGTATCCGCAAGGGATATCCTGGCTGCTGACTTGTGGGTATCATGCCTGTTTGTGAGTACCCTGAGACCTTGCTTTTACATGATATTATAGGGCTAATATACTAGCGTTTAGCATCCCGCTCGCTGAGTTGTTCAGAGGAAGAAAGGGTCAATGGAGTTGTTCGCGCAACGTGACCGCGCTACAGTTGGGCTACTTTGCCTCTTGCTGTTCCTCGTATTGGGTTTTCTTGCCTATACTTTCATCGATACTGTTTACGCAGTACGAAGTTTCCAACAGCAATATCACGAAGTCAAAATCCATGATGTTAGTGCGATTCGCCCCTGGATGACTATTCATGCAATCTCTCACTTCTACCACGTCCCTGAAGACTATCTGTACAAGTCGTTACGAATAGATAATTCTGTAGCTTTACGCCATGAGACGCTGTATGAGATTGCAAGTCATAAAAAGCAGCATGTCGCGCAGGTGGTAGATACCATTCAAGACGCGATTATAGTGTATCGTAAGGCTCATCCACTACCTGTAACACCAACTCCGAAGCCACATGGCAAAACACAGCCGCGCTCACCAACGCCAGGGAGGACAAACACTTGAACATGTTCTTTATCAATGCGTTGCAGCATTATGGCTACCCTGCGCTCTGGTTGGTTGTGTTTATTGCTGCGGCTGGGGTACCTGTCTCTGGTTCTTTGCTGCTCTTCGCGGCTGGTGCATTCGCGGCTCTCGGTGATCTCAATATCTTTATTCTCTTTCCTGTCGCGGTGAGTGCGGCTGTGATGGGAGATAATCTTGGCTATTTTATCGGACGGCGTGTTGGTGTGTCTTTATTGACCTGGCTAGGGCGACAGAAGCGCATTCGCTGGATTACGCCGGAGGCATTGGCGCAGGGGCAAGAGTATTTTAGAAAGAGAGCGGGTTGGGCTGTCTTTCTAACGCGCTTTCTGATCGTGGCTCTAGGTGGGCCTATTAATCTTCTCGCCGGCCTGGAACAGTATACCTATCAAAAATTTCTGTTTTGGGATATAGCGGGCCAGATTATTAGCGTACTTATGTCGCTAGGATTGGGCTATGCGTTCGCCGCCAGTTGGGAGGAGGTAGCCAGCCTTTTCGGAGCTTTCTCAAGCTTTGTTCTTGTCTTTTTGATAGCCTGTGTGCTGTTTATGCTGCTTCTACGCAGGATTCGTCGGCGTAAACAGCACAGTGCATCCGCAGTTGATACCAATGAGGAGGCTCAATTGCTATCACAGAATGGCCATAGTAAGAAAACTGAGACGTTGTTGCTCAGTGGCGAGCATGAGGCGACTCAACCGCTATTGCAGAATGAGCATAACGAGGAGGCTCAATTGCACTTAGAAAATGGTCACGACGAGAAAGCCCAGCTATCGTTGCTCAATAGTAACAATACAGCACCTGTGTCGTCACTGGATGATGCACCTGATGCGGGTTCCTTGCCTATACATAATTAGCAATAGTTTGAGGCAAAATGCGTATAAGTATTGTTCAACCTAACAATAGCAGAAAGTATGTAGATAGTGAAGCAAACTATTTTAATCCTTACCACCCATACTGGAGGTGGACATCTGAATCTAGCCCAGTCATTGAAAGATAGCCTTGAGTCATATTATGATGTGGTGATTGTAGACCCGCAACCCGATATCGTTGACTGGTGGTATGCCACTGTGAGTCGCTATTCGGTCAAATTTTTAGAGTGGCAGTTCACGCTGACCGACAATGCAAAGGCATCGCTCTGGCTCCATCGTGCTTTGACGCTGTTTAGTCGAAGGCAGATTCTTCATATCTTAGAGCGCGTTCAACCCCATCTCATCATTGCGACCCATGCCATGTTATCTTATCCGGCTGCTCGCGCCCATGATAGCCTGCCTGAGCGGGTACCACTGATTTTTCAGCTTACCGATCTGGGACAAATACACATGACATGGTTCAGTGAGCAGAAGGCTGATGCCTACCTTGTGCCAACACGCGAAATTTACGCTCAGGCACGGCAAGTAGGCGTTGATAAAGAGCGTTTGCATCTTACGGGTAGACCCATACGCCGCCAGTTTTTAGAAGTCTCGCTGGAAGAGAGAGAGACAACCCTGCAAGCTATAGGCTTAGACCCTGCACTCTTCACGATTTTTCTTCAAGGTGGCGCAAAAGGTTCTGCTGGTGTTGAACGCATTATCGATAATTTATTACGTTTACATGTGCCAGTACAGATCATTCTGGCTGCTGGCAATAATAAAGCCATCGCGGCACGTTACGCGGCTGTCAGACAGGTACATGTCTTATCCTTTACCGAGACTATTGCTCCGTATATGGCGGCGGCGGATATCATAGCTGGTAAAGCCGGTGCCAGTTTTATTTCGGAAGCATTTATGGTGGAGAAGCCATTTGTTGTCACAACCTATATTCCCGGACAAGAGACGCCCAACCTGCGTTTTATTCAGCAGCACAATCTGGGTTGGGTATGCCTGAATATAGCAGATCAGCAAGCATTATTCGCCAAACTGGTCAGTGATCCGACATATATTGCCGAAAAGGTAGAGAGTATTCGTGTCTATAAAAACTGGAATGTGCAGGCCAATCAGTCTATTGTGCCGGTAATTGATAGTTTGCTGGCTAAACCTGTCAACGCCACTGGTTCGTAAATCAGGCGCTTCGTCTTGCATCAGAGCAATTCAAAAGCAATATCGCGTGCGCCCTCCCACAGAATCGAGCGCCCCATCTCACGTAAATGCTCGCGTCCCTCTTCAATAGTCAGGAAATGGTTGCCTGCTAACTGGCCCAACTTGCTGGCGAAACTGGCTGCTCCATAGGGGAAGAGAATTTCAGTCTCGCTATAGCCACCAGGATAGAACAGGATTTCGCCAGGAGCGGGATGGCTAGTAGCGTTCTCGAAACTGACGCCCAGGTTGTAGTCGCCGAGTGGAATCCAGTTGGCCTCGCCACTCCAACGTGCATGAATTAGCTTGCTATGGAAGGGCAAAACCCGTTTGAAGGCTTCACAAGTTTTTGGTGCGTTCTCTTCTTCCATACGTGCTGTATAGATC
>JAJZEJ010000270.1:1258-7764 GCA_021828635.1 Chloroflexota bacterium | reverse complement strand
CTCATTGGCATGTATATCGTGGGAGCTTCGTAAGGGCGATAATTGAGCTAGCGGTAGATCGGTGAAATTCGTCAATCGCGCTCCCCAATGCAGATTAAGCAACAAACCTTCTGGTGTTACCCCTAGTGTGTATGTGCTATTATCGGTGACGAGCATCCAGCAAGGTTGCGTTGGATGCGCGTGGATACCAGGTGGCAAATTGATAAGGTGAGATGGTTCCATTGGCATGAGCCAGATAATCCTTTCCTGGGCAAGCCTCTTCGACATTTTGTTCGACTGATTCTTAATAAAGAATCAAATGTAACTCTGGTTATTGTACCTCATCATAGGAAAATCTTCTATCAGAAGCTGGTATACTCCTTTTGACAAGCCATCCATGTGAATGCTATTCTGTCACTGAGCTAGTTATGTTCGGGTATAGAAATCTTTAGAGAATGATATTGGTCTACTGATAGAGAAAAGATTTGCCCTTGAAGCTATCGAATTCTCATCTCGTCTTGGCCGCTGATGCTGCTATTGACCTGCAAATGCATACTATTTTCAGCGATGGCACATGGACTCCTGAACAACTAATCGACTATCTCGTCAGTGAACGCTTTGGGCTAGCCGCCATCACAGACCATGACCGTCTGGATACCATTGCAGCATTGCAACATCTTGCGGCGGAAAAACAGTTTCCCCTCCTGCCTGCCGTGGAAATGAGTACTTCATGGCGAGGTGAGCCGACTGATGTCCTTTGTTATGGGGTCGATCCAGAAAAGAGCGAACTACGCGCTTTGGCAGAGACTATTGGACGCCGTCAGCGAGAAAACACCTGGGAAGTTTGCGAAAACTTGAGAAAAATTGGCATCTCCATTCCTCAACACGAAGTAGATACCATCCTGACAAAACCTAGTGCGCAACAACCTCATGAACTGATTGCCGTCTTAAAAAAACTGGGCTATGGAACGGGAGAGCCAGATGCCGGAACATTAATCACGGATGTCGGATTCTTTTGGGCTACTGAAGATATTGCAGCGGTAGTTGATGCTGCTCATCAAAGTGAAGCAGTGTGCCTTATTGCCCATCCTGGACGTGGAAATGGTTATACATGCTACGATACACATTTGCTCGATGCGCTCCGAAGGGAGGTTCCCATTGATGGTTTTGAGGTTTATCATCCCGATCACACACCAGAACAGATAACTATGTATCAAGAGTATGCAAAAACACACCATTTGCTCACGAGTTCAGGTTCAGATTCGCATGGTCCAGAGAAAAAACCTATCAAATATCGGGCGGAGCTGAGCCTTAGCCTCCTCGAATATTTTCATATCCAAATTCAGATGTAGTGGCACTTCCTTGTGAATGCCATGCGCCGTTCTAATGCCAAAAAGGTGAACATTCTCACTGCCCTACCCCAACTATATCGTGTATAATACTTCATGCAGACACTGTTTTCGATAGTTTTATATAAAGGGTAGTAGCGTGAGCGACGAATTATTGGGCCATCAGTTGGGGAGTTACCGCCTGATACAACAGCTAGGGCATGGTGCATTCGGGAGCGTCTATTTAGGGAAGCATTTCTTGTTAGAGCATAAGCCGCCAGTAGCGATTAAAGTTTTGAACACCTCTTTGCAATCGCAAGAAGACCTGGATCGCTTCTTTCAAGAGGCTCAACTACTTGATGCATTGGCACATCCCAATATTTTGCCAGTGCAGGATGCGAACATTTACGAGGGATATCCTTTTTTTGTCGCTGAGTTCGCGCCCAATGGCTCTTTACAGGATAGGCTAGAACAACTGGATGGACGGCTTATGCCTCTGGCCGATGCAGTCCATATCTTAACGCAGATCGGCCAAGCTCTCCAACATGCCCACGACCTGGATGTTGTTCACCGCGACCTGAAACCAGCTAATATCTTGTTTAATGCTCGCAATGACGCTCTGCTGGCCGACTTTGGTATCTCCGTGCAGTTAAGCAAAACCAGTCATGTCGATATGGTCGGCACGCCGATTTATATGGCACCAGAACAATTCAAAGGGCGCGTCAGCAAGAAAAGCGACCAGTATGCCTTAGCCTGTATTACCTATGAATTGCTGACCGGCCAATTGCTCTTCACCGCCAGCGATCCTTACGAGATTGGCTATAAACATATTCACGAGCTACCCGTGAACCTTTGCGAGCTTAATCCCGCCATTCCAGATTCCATTGAGCAGGTCGTCATGAAAGCACTCGCCAAAGACCGTGACGAACGCTATCCTAGCGTTGAAGATTTTATCCTGGCTCTGCGTGATGCAGCCGGAATCTCTCAGGCAAGTAGCTATGCCGCTTATACTACGCATAGCAACACGGACACATCTCCTGACACTTCACAACCTCACGTGCAGTCACATCATACTTCTGGTCCGATCAGTTCAGTATGGGGGCAGACACCATCAATACAATCTCAGGAAGCATATCTGGCGGCATATATTCAACCCTTACCGGCCAGATCAAGTACTGAAGCAAGCGCACAAACGCCACTCAACAGTAGACAATCCCTACGCATCACGCATCCTCGAAGCACTATTACACACCTGGCGCTCGCATGGAACAGAACGACAGGACTTGACCATACGTATTATGCTGAACCAGCTTATGAGAAAGGTATGCTATACGCTGGTACCTATACGACAACAGACAGAAGTGATGAGGGACATTTTCAGCTACACGGGATAGAAGGAAGTTCAGGGCAATTGCAGTGGTCGTTTGTCATCGAACATAGCATGAGAACTGCCCCAACAATAGCTAACGACGTTATCTATGCTTGCACAGGTAATCGTAACAGCAATCGGGATACGCATGGCAAAATCTACGCGCTGAACGCTCGTACAGGCGCAAAAGCCTGGGCATTAGGCACAAAAGAAGCACTTTATGCCCCGCCGATTGTCCTTGATGGAGCTGTCTATTTTCATTCTGAACATGCTCTCTATGTGGTTGAGGCAACGAGTGGACACAAACGCTGGGCAATAGGCATCGACGAAGGCATCTTCTCCTCACCGGTTGTCATTGATGGCACGGTCTATGTTAGCACAAACAATGGACGCTGTTACGGACTGGACGCCTTAACCGGCCAACGCCGTCGCATCTTTTCAGATGTGGGCAATATCTATGGTACGGGCAAGGCCAAAGATCGTGTAATCTGTGTTGGTCTCTATCAGGATGGTCTCTATGGGGATGATGCCATCAGTGGCAAAACATTATGGTATGCCATGATTGATAAGCAACTTTCGGGAGCCGGTCTGGCGATAGACCATGAGACCATTTATGTCGCTTCTCACGGTGGCTACGGCGAAGCCGCTCACGAACACCTGTATGCCATTGACCTTAATACAGGTCGGCAGCATTGGGTCGTTACATTGAGCCATACCGTTGCTGTCCCGCCAGTCGTCGCCTATGGCGTGATTTATGTCAGTACACTAGGTGGCGAGTTATATGCCATCGATGCGGAACAAGGAAAGATACTGGCATCCACAATTGTAGGGAATAAGAGGCCAACGCGACCGGCTATCGCCAATAATCTCATTGCTATCAGCACCGGCGATCTGCACGCCTATCATCAAGAAGTTTCTAGTGTCACGCTATAAATCATCA
Source organism: Chloroflexota bacterium (assembly GCA_021828635.1). The sequence continues at coordinate 4,148 of JAJZEJ010000270.1, read as the reverse complement.
TGCTTTTGGCTCTGTTAGCGTTTTAGCTATCCAAGATGGTTCACAAGTGAACTATTTTGTGGTAAACTATTAACGAGCAATCTATATTCAAAGAATCGTGATGAAAAAGACATGGAGGTGAACCTATGTCAACCCGTGTGTTTATAGCCGATGACGAGACCATTCAGCGCATGAACCTGCGCGACATGTTGACTGAGCAAGGCTATCTGGTTGTCGGCGAAGCCGGCGATGGCGAAAGCGCAGTCAATCAGGTGCGCGAACTACGCCCCGATCTGGTGCTAATGGATATTCGGATGCCCGGCATGGATGGCCTGACCGCCGCTCAATCAATCCATCAAGAACACGGCGCTCCCGTCGTCTTACTGACAGCCTTTGGCGACCAACCCCTGGTTGAGCAAGCCAAAGAGGCCGGTGTGATATCCTACCTAGTCAAGCCTCTTCAAGAAAATGAAGTGACCCCCGCTCTGGAAATCGCCCTCGCCCGTGCTAAAGAGATGCAAACGCTTGAAAAGCAGGTCGATACACTGGCTGATCGCCTTGAAACACGCAAACTGGTCGAACGTGCTAAAGGCGTGCTGATTGATAAGTCCGGCATTGCTGAATCAGAAGCTTATCGGCGCATACAAAAGATCAGCATGAACTCGCGTAAATCAATGCGTGAAGTGGCCGAAGCCATTCTGCTGGCAAAAGACCTGGAGATGGACACGGACCAGGATTCCTGACAATTCCATACAAGAAGGCACACATCTTATAGCACACTTCCTCAATGTGTGTAGCACACTTTCTGGCACGACTCTTGCTGGGTTACATGGTAAGAGTACATAAGCCAGATACGTGTGCTTTCTTTTTCAGTTTATTACACAACGCCATTATACAGTTCTGTGGGCCAAGAAGCATTGTTCGCTACAAGGGAAGGAACCTGTGCCATGAGCAAATTCGTGATGGTCATCGATGATTCTGCTACCGTCTGCAAAATCATAGAAACAAGCTTGCGCCGCGAGGGATACGAGGTTCGATATTTCACTGATGGTATCCAGGCCATGCAATGGTTAATTATGCCGGAGGCGCATATTCCCGATCTCGTTTTCGTAGATTTGTGCTTACCAAAAATGGATGGTTACGAGGTTATTCAACGTCTCAAAGCTAAATCCTCCTTCGCACGTACCATCTTCGTCATCATCTCGCGTCGTGACGGTCTGGTTGATAAACTCAAAGGGCGACTCGCGGGTGCCAAAACCTATCTGACTAAACCCATGAAAATACAAGATATACTGACAATCACTCACGAGTGTCTCGATGATATACTTATCTCAGGTTAAACAAAGAAGGTTTCTAGCAAAAGCTCTACAGCATCCTTCTTTCTACTTTTTTGCGTAGCCACTGTATACCTCTTTGCACTATAGCTGCTATCAAAAACGTACAAAAACGTAAGAGAACGCCGTTACTTTTCTTTGCCAAAGGACGTGTCAAAAGAAACATCTTACCGTTTTGTCGCTCTCACGAGAGTAGACCTGGAAACGACAATAAGGACAGGTATATGGCAGTCTTCGCAAACTTATTTGGCAAACTGGCAGAACAACTCTCGCCCGCCAACATCAGTACTACACTACAAACACATGTCGGGGCCGTACCTAATCCATTGAGTGAACGCAGTAAAAAACTGCAACCACGTATCCATGACGCAAAGATGGTAAAAAGTGTCTGTCCCTATTGCGCCGTTGGCTGCGGGCAACGTGTCTACGTCAAAGATGGCAAAGTCATTGATATTGAGGGTGATTATGACAGCCCAATCAGTAATGGCTGCCTCTGCCCAAAGGGGAGCGCGAGCTACCAACTCGACCTCAACAGACGACGCTGGACAACCGTTAAGTATCGCGCTCCCTATAGCACTGAATGGGAAGACAAGCCGCTAGAGTGGGCAATGGAGCGCATTGCGCAGCGCGTTTATGAGACCCGTGAGGCTACCTTCCGCGAAACTAATGAGGAGGGTAAGCCGCTCAACCATACAACTTCTATTGGCTCGCTGGGCGGCGCAACACTCGACAACGAGGAAAACTACCTCATCACCAAGCTCTTTCACTCACTTGGTATGGTCTGTGTTGAGAACCAGGCTCGTATATGACACAGTGCCTCTGTGCCGGGTCTCGGCGCAAGCTTTGGGCGTGGTGCCGCCACAAATTTTCAGCAAGATTTGCAAAATAGTGATTGCATCTTAATCGAGGGTAGCAACTTTGCTGAATGCCATCCCGTCGGCTTTCGCTGGGTAATGGCGGCGAAAGAGCGTGGCGCGACCATCATCCATGTCGATCCACACTTCTCACGCACATCACAGATGGCCGATATCTATGCTCCCATTCGGGCGGGTACTGATATTGCCTTTCTGGGTGGCATTATCAACTATATACTGCAAAATGACCTCTACTTTAAGGAGTATGTACAGGCATATACGAATGCCAGCTATATCATTCGGGACGATTTCAAGGATACCGAAGACCTGGAAGGTGCCTTTTCTGGCCTGGAACCCGACCATAGCGCCTATAATACCGAGAGTTGGCAGTATAAACTCACAGAAAAAGGAGAATCGCGCAAACCGACACAAGACCTTTCAAGCAAGGCATCAGCACCTAGCAAAGGTTCACAAAAACCGCATCATGAGCAACATATCATGCCTGATGCTCAAGAAGGGCAAGGTTTATTGCCCCATGCTCACCCAAGCCAGATCGAGAAAGATGCTACCATGCAAGACCCACATTGCGTCTTGCAGATCATCAAACGGCACTATGCACGCTACACACCTGAAGTGGTTGAGCAAATTTGTGGTATTCCACAAGACCTCTTCTACAAAATTGCCGATACTCTGGTCAAAAATTCTGGGCGCGAGCGCACTACC
>JAJZEJ010000270.1:0-1248 GCA_021828635.1 Chloroflexota bacterium | reverse complement strand
TGGCATTTTGCAACTTCTGCTGGGCAATATGGGTCGTCCCGGCGGCGGTATCATGGCGATGCGTGGTCACGCCAACATTCAAGGTTCGACTGATATTGCCACGTTATATAACCTACTACCGGGCTACCTGCTGGTACCCAGTGCCTTGCGCGAGGAATTCGATTTTCAGACATATATGGAACACAGCAAACAGGATGCAGGCTGGTGGGTTCATTACCCTAAATACTTTATCAGTCTGATGAAAGCCTGGTACGGAGACGCAGCCACGAAAGAGAATGATTATGCCTACAACTACCTGCCAAAAATCACCGAGGATCACTCAGACCTAGCAATGTTTGTAACCATGAAAGATGGCAAGATGCAAGGCTACTTCTCGATGGGCCAGAATCCGGCGGCTGGTGGCGTTAATGCTGGTTTCCATCGGGCTGCACTGGAGAAACTGCAATGGATGGTGGTACGCGATCTTTATGAAATAGAAACCGCCTCATTCTGGAAACGGAGCGGCATCGACCCAACCAAAATCCAGACCGAGGTCTTCTTTTTACCAGCCGCCTCACATGTTGAGAAAGAGGGCAGTTTCACTAACACACAACGTCTCGTGCAATACCGCGAGCAGGCCATCGAGCCGCCAGACGACGCCCGCTCCGAGAACTGGTTTCTCACCGAACTCTGTTTGCGCCTGAAAGCACTTTATAAAGATAGCACCAAAGAGCGCGATAAACCTATTCAAAACATGACCTGGAACTATCGCCGCAAGGGAGCAATGCAAGAACCAGTCGTTGAGGATATCGTTAAAGAAATCAATGGCTATACAGTTGCTGATGGCAAACTCGTTAAAGATTTTACCGCCCTCAAGGCCGATGGCAGTACGGCCTGTGGTGCCTGGATATTCAGTGGTATCATGCCTGAAGAGGGGCGCAATCTGGCTCGTAGCCGCCAAGCAGATGCCTATGTCAGTCCGCATTGGGGCTTCACCTGGCCCGCTAATCGTCACATCCTCTATAATCGCGCCTCGGCTGACCCGGATGGGAAACCCTGGTCGGAACGCAAGAAGTACATCTGGTGGGATGCCACGCATGAGAATGGTGATGGCACACGAGGTCGCTGGGTCGGCTACGATGTACCCGATTTTCCTGAAACAAAACCACCAACCGCCAAAGCCGATCCAAACGGTGACGGTCTGGATGCACATACGGGCGCATCACCATTTACGATGCATCCAGAAGGTGTGAGACGCTCCTTCGTTCC
>JAJZEJ010000734.1 GCA_021828635.1 Chloroflexota bacterium | reverse complement strand
GATTGCTACACGAATGAGGTGAAATGTGGTATTGTTCACCTTAGTAATGCCCCGGTGTAACTCCTTTCCTTGCTCTTGTTGTCTGATCTGTGGTTGCTCATAAAGGGGCATTGCTTTATATTTTTGATAAATTATAAGAGTGCAGCTTTCCCTTCCATCAATTGACAATAGATCGTTCCCATGTCCTCAGAGGACAGTGAGATATCCTGATTGAGCCACCAGGAGAGTAGGCTAAGCAACGACCCTGCGGCATGAACCGCAAGTATCTCACTACTCATCAACGATGAATTTTCCACGTTCAACAGGTTCGCCAACAGAAAGCGTTGACACAGTTCGGTAAAATAGGCTCTCAATACGTCCTCAAGCGTTCTCGTTGGTCCTGCTTCTTTCAGCATTGCTCGATATAATTGCTGTCGTCGTGCGATATGCTGGAAAATACGAATACTCATCATATGATATGTACATGGCTCTTCCGTTTCAGGCTCTACCTCCAGGTGCAAGTCGTGGAGCAGTGCTTTGATACTCTCTCGCAACAAGCCCTCTTTGTCTCGATAGTGCAGATAAAATGTGGTTCGTCCCAGATTAGCTTGTTCTGTAATATCAGCAATCGTAATGTTTTCATAGCCACGCTCGACAATCAAGTGAAAGAGAGCCTCCTGAAGCAAGGGGCGCGTGCGCTGGATACGACGATCCAAAGGTCGGTTTCCGCTCATCTTCTTGTTCCTATTCCTGTTCAGTAGTGGACAAGTAGTGTCTCTGTGTTCGACAACTCCGCAATGTTCATTTTTGCTTGCTTTCAATCACAGATGTACACTACAATAGGACAGCCGCTATAAACGAACACAGTGTTCAGTAGTGATTGCCCTGTCATCAAGTATAGCATATCCGCATTCACCATGAAAGGCGGTCTTACAAAGAACAATGTGCGTGGAGAAAGGGAAAAAAATCAGTGATATCGCCGTACATTGCTGTCAGTAGACACAGCATTCAAATGGAACAGAAGAACCGTAGCTACACGGTAGTTATGCCAAAAGAGCCGCAAAAATCAGCAGCGATGTTAATCGTCTTTCATGGCTCGAATCAAACTGGAGAGAAGCTGCGAACTTTTAGCGGAAACGTTTTTGACGAATTAGTGCAAAAGCATGGTTTTGTGGTCGCGTATCCAGACGGATATAAAGGTCATTGGAATGATGCCCGGCTCTCGTCGAATTTTCCTACCCGTAAAGCTGGTATTAATGATGCTGCATTTACGGAAGCACTTATTAATGATATACAAGCGAAAAACGATATTAATCCCAGGAAAGTGTATATTGCAGGATACTCCAACGGCGGCCAGATGGTCATTCGACTGATACATGAGTGGTCATATCTGTTCGCTGGTGCGGCTATCATTAGTGCGACCCAGCCGGTTGCTGCAAACTTCTTTGCTTTCTCAAAAGAAACGTCACTCCCGATTTTACTTATTCATGGCACGTCTGATCCAATCGTCCCTTACAACGGCGGCATGGCGAGTTTATGGGGCTTGAATCCTCGTGGATCTGGCTTGTCGGCACGCGAAACAGCTCACTATTATGCTCAGCGCAATCATATTGCTTCAAAGCCTATAATAAGTACACTTGTACATAGAAGCACAAATGGGCTTAAAGTGACTATTGAAGAATATAGCGAAACTGGTAAATATCCTGTCAAGCTAGTTTCTATTGATGGTGGAGGCCATGTGGTGCCGAATCCATACAAAAAGGCCGCCTTTCCGCTTGGAAAAACGGCAACAAACGTGAATAGTGCAGAACTGTTGTGGGATTTCTTCTATCAACCGCTCTAGCAGCGATTTCCTGAGATTCACTTCCGGCTCTGCAACATTCACATCAGCAAAAGTGTGCCAATCCCGTATGCATCTTATTCTCGTGCCACGACGGCTAGAATCTCCGGTACGCGCTGCATAAGGCGTGGTGAGACTAGCAGCGTGACGACGTAGTAGAAGGCTGCGCCATAGACAATAGAGAGCGGAATAGAGAATGTCCAGAGCCAGAGCATATGGAAGTAGATGGGTAACACCAGAGCAATCGCAACAGGTATCAGAACCACTGCCGTCACGGCCAGGGCCACCAGCGACATCACCGCTCGCAAACAACCAGATTCGGACGACAGGTTGGAAGAGGCTTGAAAACCACGCCGCATCTGGCGAATCCGCATGGGGAAGTAGACCGACGTGAAATTGCCACAGCCCATGATAACACAGATACCCGCAAAACCAACAGCCAGTGCAGGCAACATATAGTTCCAGCCATGCGAGACCGCCGACGCCAGAATGACGAGTAGCGTCACTTCTACCAGACCGGCGACAAAGACCACCAGATTTTTGCCCCACAGGATATAGCGCGGCTCAACCGGAAAGAGGAAGAGCGTGGTCACGCTCTGGCGTTCCATGCCAAAAACATTGCTACTCAGCGTGTAGAGCGACAGCAGAGCAAAAGCTGGAACCAGCAAGACCACCCAACTACCAACGCCCGCGAGACGTGAGCTAGAACTGGCATGACCAATATTCAACACCGTTACAACAATCAGCACGACAATTGACATCAAGGATTGGAAGAGCAATGCCTGTAACTGTGGGTCACGCCGGAAGTATTTTATATCTTTGAGGGCGATAGCGGCCACTTGCGGGGGTAGCAAACGCCTGATAGCTGTCGTGCTACTCGTGGCACTCACGCCGATAGAATTGGCGGTCTCTACTCTAACCCGTCTGCGTCGTGTGCTGACCGTTCCACCGCTCATATCAGCCGTTAAGGCGCGTTCAACAACCATCTGCCACAGGTAAAGAACTACAACACTGATGACCAGCAACGCACCCAGCCAGACAAAGCTTAATCCCCAATTGCCAACGTAAGCCTGTTGGATAGCGCGTGCCGCCATGCCAGGAGGAAACCATTGCAGATACGGCGAGACGGTGAGATGTTGTAGCCCATAAAGAAAACCACCATTGCCGCCACCAAGAGCGTGAAACACAATCTGCTGCACGATATAGCACGAAGAAGAGAAGACAGCGATAATCAGAATACTCAGGTCACGGAAACGGCGACTCTGTAAAGTACGCATGAGCAAAGCCAGCACAAGCTGACTGACAGCGATGACCTGCACATAGAAAACGAGCATACAAAGCAGTGCCATCAGCGCCAGAGGTAGCGAGAAAGCCCAGCCAGCAACCACTGCCGCGAAGATCAGTAGCAGCCCTAGCGTCGGCACATCTAGCAGACTTGACAGTACCAGACTTGCCATCAGTTCGGCGCGGGTGAGAGGGAAGAGCGTTAGTTTGGAGAGATCAAGTCCCTCATTAACGGTAAATTCGAGCAGGGGTAGCACAATCCAGAGCAGGTAGATACCCGTCAGCACTAGGAACAATATCTCGCTGTTGGCTGGTGCGGGCAGGTAACGATAGGCGAAGTAGGTGCCAACCGCGATGCCGCCGATGAAGGGCAGGCCAAAGAGAATCAGGAAGATCAGACCAATAATACGACCCCAATTGCTCTTGCCACCACTGCCAACGAAGCTTCGCAAGAGCATTTTCCAGCGCAGCCAGAAGAGCCAGCGCAGTTTTTCGGCATGTACAACCATCACGCGCCATCCTCTCTTTATTCCAGCCAACTCAGATTATGGCTCTCGTTCTGCACACCAATTACATTCATGAAGATATCTTCGAGCGAAGTATCATGACCCTCGCCGCTACCAGCTCGCTCGCGCAGTTCTTGCAGCGTACCCTCAGCGACCAGCATGCCCTGATTGATAATGCCTACACGAGTGCAAAGACGCTCGACCACTTCCATGATGTGTGACGAGAAGAAGATGGTTGTGCCACGCCGCGTCAGATCATGCAGAATATCGCGGATCACACGTGAGCTAACTGGGTCAATGCCCTCGAATGGCTCATCCAGGAACAGCACTCGTGGTTGATGGATGATAGCGGCCGCCAGTGCCACTTTCTTGCGCATACCAACCGAATAGTCCACAATCAGTTTTTCGGCATCGTCTTTCAGACCAAGCACATGCAAGAGTTCTTCGGTGCGTCGCTTGATATCGGCATCGGCCACACCGTACATATGACCAGAGAAGGTAATAAATTCGCGCCCGGAGAGACGCTCGTAGAGATTGAGATATTCCGGTAAAACACCCATCAAGGCACGCACACGAATCGGCTCACGCCAGACATCAACGCCATCGACCCAGACAGCGCCGGATGTAGGGCGCAACAGCCCGGTCATCATTTTGATGGTCGTCGATTTGCCCGCGCCATTTGGTCCCAGAAAGCCAAAGAATTCGCCGCTACGCACCGCCAGATTGAGATGGCTGACCGCCATTTTCTGTCCGAAGCTACGCACAAGATCACGAGTCACCACGGCATAAGAACTAGCTTGTCCAGCATACGTCGAGGTCGCTGCATCCTGCGGCATTGGTGTCACAGAGGACGGAAGCGACATATTCTGTTCTGGAAACGATGTCATTGGTACCATCCTTTTTTCTTTACGAGTTTTCATTTATAGCTATTTGCTATAGCAACTATAGCAAATAGCTATTTCCATTGTCAAGCTTTTCCTACTAAGAGTAAACGTAAAGAGGAAGGATTGCTCCAATGGTGTGAGTTAATTCATCCAACCGCCGGGGCCATCCTCGCGCACGCGCACACCACCATCGCGCTCACGGATGACCTTTGCATCCTCAGCCATGCGTGTACTCAGGTCGGAGAACGTCGTGTGATGCCAGTAGGCGGCGGGGAAGAGGCCAATACCCACAGCCAACGTTGCGCCGATTTCCGCACGGTCAAATGGCAAACCGGGTGGGAGATGATAGGGGATATGCGCAATGATGCCCGCATGAAAGAAGAGCGCGAAGAGAAAAATTGCCATTTCTAGCATGCAGACGGCATAATACGAGAGAACCTCGCGCAAATTATTTTTGCGAAAGAAAAGGGCTAAGCCGATATTGAGCAGGCATAAAAAGCCGGTAGCCCAGAGTGTCACTGCTACCAGGTCAATAGCATCAACGCCAATGATGGACAGAATGGCATGCACTACGTGCGTAGTGGAAAATGTGGAAAAAATGAGCGCGTGTATCAACCAATACCTCCACAAACGGACGCGGTAAACCGGTCCCTATGTTAATGGTACGTCAGAATGAGATTGGAGAAGGCTACTTCTGTACCATCCCAATTCACCAGCATGCCAATCTGACCACTCTTATAAGAGTTGTCCTGAGCGTTACCAACCTTCTTACCGTTGACGATAAACGTATACTTCGTGCCTTGAATAGCCACACTGAAGGTATTGCGACCAGCAGCCCCATGTCCATAATGATACTCTTTGCCGAAAGGCGCAGACCAGAGTTTCGTCCAAGGATTGACGTTTGCGCCATAGCTATCATCATATTTCCAGAACTGGTATTCACCACCGGGCGTATTAGCCACATCAAAGGCATAGAAAGTGGTCGCGGACGTACCATTATTCTGATGCGTCGCTAGCCGAAACACCATGCCGAACTGATTATTGATCGTTGTATCGTCACCCTTGACCTCTTCCATCGTCAGTGTATAGACAAAGGATGTCGGCAATTGTTCGTCAGGTGGCAGCAGTGCCAACGCACTTGATTGTGCATTTGTATCTGTCACATGATAGGTTCCACCCTTAAAAGCATACATTTGTGGACCTTTCGCATTCGTCGAGACAGGCCAATCGTGAATATTCTGGCTGAGTGGATCGGTCAGAATAATATTAGCATCGGCGGTCGCCGTAGCCTGTAATGCTGCCGTAGCCGCCAGATTGGGCGTCGGCTTTGCACCAAGATGCGCTGTAATAGGCGTGTGGCTACGCGCTAGCAAGAATAGGCTTGAGGTGATAATTAACAGCAGTACCACACCAACGACCGCGACCTGTTTGAGGTTATTTTTGAGGTACTCAACATAGTTTTTGCCGCGTTGCACAAACTCTGGCACCGACGGCTCGACGGGTGGAGGTGTTAGTGGCGAAGAGGGCATGCGCAAGAGGCCAGTCACATAACGACCGGGCTGGCCCGCCACCGGCATTTTCACGATCTTCATCGACTGCGTCAGGCGCATCGTTGTCGTCATCCCCTGACCGGCATAACCACCAGCCATCGTCAACGCACTACTAGTATTCGCATCACCCGAACCTGGTTGCTCTGGCACTTCCTGCTCTGAGCCAGCAAGGGGAGCGGCATTCATCGTGCCACCTTGCATTGTGTTCATTGGAAAAGGTATCTGTGGGGGCGTTAGTGGCATTAATGGCATCACATTCGCGCTAGCAGAAGGTGTAGAAGGAGCTACGTCTTGTGTTGACACGACATTTTGCGGTTCCTCTACACTCATTGGGCGCAACGGGCTGGCATGTCGCCCTAATAATCCGCGTGTCTGTGGCACTGGTGTATTGCCACGTGAGCGCGAGGCTTCCGGCGTCGCGGGCGAATGCACGGGCGAGAATGAGAACTGCGCTGGCTGAATGCCGTTAGCCTCCGTCGCGGGTGAGGAAGTTGCAGTTTTCGACGGCTCCGGCATGAGCAGGCCAGTAAATGAAGGCAAGGTCATTTTTGTTTGCGCGACAATATCATTTCTTTGCTGTCCATTCTCCGCCAGGGGCATTCCAGGAATCATGCTAGGAGCCACCAGTGCGGGTGAAACCAAACGCCCAGTACGACCACGCACGGCGGAAGTTCGTGGCGTCGTTGGTTCATTTCCTTCTACTGGAGCAACATTAACAGAAGCAGCAGGAGCAGCATTTTTCTGCCAGACAGGATCGAACAGGCCACGCGGCTTCATAAATTGCGAACCAACACTAGCAACAGGCATATTAGCGGTAAAGCCGCGTCCCAGTTCATCACCTGGCACAATACCGGCAGAGAGGAGCGCGAGGCGGAATGCCATCGCCATCTCTTGCGCATTTGGATAGCGATCATCAGGCCGTTTCGCCAGCGCACGCAGGACTACTTGTTCGGCGGCTGGTGGCAGATCGGGACGCAACTGTCGAGGCGAAGAGGGCCGCATATGCAGATGTTGCATAGCTACTTGCATGGGTAAATCACCTTTGAATGGCACCTCGCCCGTGACCATTTGATAGAGAATAACGCCCAGGGAATAGAGGTCAGCCCGCGCATCGACATCGCGTCCGATAACTTGCTCCGGGGCCATATAGTCTGGCGTTCCCATTGGCATACCTATCTTTGTCAATGGTGCGCTCTGCTCCTCAGACATCAATTTGACCAGGCCAAAGTCGCTCAATAGTAGACGTTTCTCAGGTGTTATAAGGATATTGGCCGGTTTTATATCGCGGTGAATAACACCATGAGCATGCGCGGTGTCCAGGGCCGCAGCCATCTGATCCAGGTAGCTCACAATTCGTGTCCAGGAAAGTCGTTTTTCGCGCTCTAGCTCATCACGCAGCGTGCCACCGCTAATATAGGGCATGACCAGATAGGCCAGACCATCGCGCTCACCATATTCATGCACCGGCAAAATGTTAGGATGATCGAGGGAAGCAGCGGCATCCGTCTCACGTCGGAAACGTTCTAGAAATGAGGCATGTTGCTCAGGCTTCAACTGCACCAGTGGTAGCAGCACTTTAATCGCAACCTGACGGCGGGGGCGCGATTGTTGTGCCAGAAACACTGCGCCCATGCCTCCCTGTCCGATCAATTCTTGTAGTGTACATGTCCCCAGCACTGTACCTATCAATGCATCTGCATTCATGCGACTCTTCCCTCTTCAATGCTTCGCCTATAGGGC
>JAJZEJ010000839.1 GCA_021828635.1 Chloroflexota bacterium | reverse complement strand
TGTTAGTAGATATGATGTGACGTTCTGTAACATTTTAGGTATGCCAATTTATTTTGCTTTCTGCTCTCTTGTCTTGTAACTAGAAATGGTGATATGGTGCTAGCATTGAGAAAACTTTTTTTCGCAGAGGAAGGATAGAAAGATGGCTTCTCAGGCCACGACGCTCTTAGGTATCCCATTGGATTGGTATAAGCAGATGCGCGAAACCAATCCTGTTTATCTTGATCCGCGCTTCCATTTCTGGCAGGTGTTCCGCTATGACGATGCAATGCACGTCCTGACTGATCCCGCGACCTTTTCGTCTGAACCCGCGCCAGGCAGTCGGCAACCACGCTTACCCAGCATTTTAGGGATGGATGAGCCGCGTCATCGCAAGTTGCGCACCATTGTTTCAACCGTCTTTACACCCCATGCTCTCGTACAATTAACGCCACGGATCACCGAGGTGACAAACGAGTTGATTGATGCTGCAATTGAGCGTGGTGCGCTGGATGTCGTACAAGACCTAGCATATCCTCTACCGATCACGATTATTGCAGCATTGTTAGGTGTGCAACCAGAAGATCGCGCTCTCTTTCAAGAGTGGTCTACAAAGCTCGTCGCTGGCCCACGTCATGCCACAAGTTCTACCGATGAGCAGGCGAAGATTGCTCTGAGTTTGCGCAACTACTTCACGCGCTGCTTGAACGATCATCGCCAGCAACCACGCGACGACTTGATGACCCGTTTGATAAATGCTGAGGTTGATGGTGAGCAGCTTAGTCAGGAAGAGCTACTCGATTTCTGCCAACTGTTGCTCATCGCTGGCTATGAGACGACGGCCAACCTGATTGGCAATGCGATGGTAGCTTTTGAAGATCATCCTGAAGCGGTAGCAGAACTACGTGCTGACCCAGCATTGATGAAGGGCGCGGTCGAAGAGATTCTGCGCTGCTATCCCTCGGTCGCTGGTGCTACCCGTGTGGCAAAGACCGAGACGATGATCGGTGAGCAGCGTATTGAGCCGAATCAAGTCGTCTCTATTCATATCGCCTCGGCTAATTATGACGAACGCCAGTTTCCTGAGCCGGAACGCTTTGCTATCCGACGCGAGCCAAACCGGCATATCGCCTTTGGCTATGGCATTCACTTCTGCCTGGGTGCGCCACTGGCCCGCCTTGAAGCCAATATTGCCCTCAATATCCTGCTTGAGCGTTTCTCAGAGATGCGACGTATCGCCAACGAGCCGGTGAACCCGATACAGGCGATCTTCACTTTTGGCGTAGAACACTTTCCCGTCACATTCAAAGTTGTTTGAGAGTAGTCTTTCATACTAAACTGAATTACGCGCTACGGGGTGACAGAAATAGCATCTAATGCTACACCACAGGCGGATTGTGTCATGCTTACAAAACGTAAGCGTATGATACTACTTGTAGCTTGAACTTTATAACTGTGTTTTTGCCACCCCATAGTAATAGTAGAGTGACCAGTGATGTCAAATGATAACGTAGCAACCAGGGTAGACCCCCACCATACCTGCATTTGCTTCACAGGAGGCGCACAGACTGGATTACCCGCCAGATAAAAAGATAGTGTGTAGCTTGTTCCTGAACTGGTAGGCAAATCCTGGTAAATTGTTCCTGCATTGGAGCCATCAAGATCAAGCGATTGATTGCCATGCGCGGAAAGCCAGTAGCTGCCGATCAGATCAACACTTCCAGAGGCAACCGCCCAGCCTTGAAAAGAGTGTCCGGCATTGTATTCTACAAAAGCGTTTGGGCTGACAATCGGTTCCTCAAAGTCGCCATTTTTCACGATACTTGTGTTATATGCCACTATTTGGCTCTGTTCACTTGCATTTACTACCAACAACTGAGGCAGGATAATGGCTCCGATGATGAGAATAATGCATGGAATGAAAATGAGCAGCAGGTACCATCTATGCTGGTCGCGTGGTTTGGCTTGCGACATTTCTCTCGACTGTAATTGATCACGCGGTTTAGAGCGCATTATTCCCTTCAACATCATCAAAGTTCCCAATGTACATAATGTTCCCCAATTCACGTTATAGAAAAGGATAGTCCAGAAAAACACAGGAGCGATTGATCCACCAAGTGTTCCCCCCAATAAGCTGTAGATATCAAACGTGCCGATAGCTATCATGCATCCGCTTAGGAATGCCCCAAAGAATGCATTGGCAGTCCCTAGAGGGCGCGTTTGTATGAAGATGATGGCCGCGATAGCGGCTTGAAACAGCGCGGCAAATCCAATCTGAACGTAAAAAAGTGCTACTCCGTAAGGTGTTAAAGTAGGAACGCCCACGAAATATAATAGCCCTTGATGGATAGCCAGGAGCAATGTACAGAAGATAAGGCTGCCAACTAGAGCGATAGGCACAACTGTATACAGACGAAACGGACTTTGGGGGGGAGTTGGTGCTTGTAGCCACGTGAAATCAGCGAGCGCCCATTGAAACTTTCTCATGGGCAATCTCCTTCTATACCAGAACCAGGAAAGCAGAGGAAATACCGCAAGACCAGCCAGTGTGAGGAATAGGTAGAGCGTATTTAAATCGTGAACAAAAAATGAAAAGATAATGAGTATGTAAAGATAGATATTAGATGAGTTTTGTAATGATATAGGATGTGTTAAGATACTCAATCTTAGATTACCTTGTAGCAGGTACCCTAATGTTGCCAGAAGATAATAGGAGAAAATCGCTAATCCGACAGTCAGAATTAGGCCAGCAACGACAAAATTAATACGGGAGACGAAACGAAAAAATCTTTGTGTGTTCACGACTTCTAGCCAGAGCGAAGCAAGCAGTGCCAGCCATTTGCAGAAACTGGCTAATCCAAGTGCGAGCAGAAGTATCCAGGGAACAACATAGAAGAAGATCGTTTGGATATTGACTTCGTAAAATGTGGCGAGAGGAGTAAAGTAAAGTGATAGAGAAAATCCCAGCGTCAGACCTGCTGCCAGGCAAAGCCCGAGCCGGCCTGTTCCATGCAGTTCTTGCTGCTGAATACGTGCGACGAGCATAGCACGCCAGATCATCGGCCCAATGATGAAGAGAACAGCAAATAGGCAGAGGAACAAGGTACCAGGATCAAGGTATTCAGTCGGGTATGTTACCCTTAATATCCATGCAGAAAGAAGCTGGCTAATGATGCTGAATGTATCGTGAATAGAGGGAAGAGCTATTCCTAATGTGATACCTATAACAAGTGCTTCTCCAAACTTCAGATGAAATACCCTTTGTGGTTGCTGGATATTGATCTGCCGTGTATATGCATCGGGATGGTTTTTGAAAGCTCTGAAGATGCTGTGCCAACTGAACCTCTTTTCTGGTGCGGGTTTGGTTGTAGACAGGTTCAGAGCTTGTATTAGTATTTCTGGAGAGTCAGCCCAGTGTGCGGCGTGCATATCTGCATACACCTCACGAGAGCGTAACACCGATGCACGGATGAGGTAGACCAGCGTTGTCATAGCCAGGACGCTCAGTACACCACTCAGGGCAAAGTTAGCTCCCCCATGAGGGTCAAGATAAAGGATCAGTAATAAGAATGCAAGATATGGTAGTAATGCGATTATTACAAAGGCATACCAGATTGTTATGGTAAAATAAGTTTTATTGACATCTTTATTATATAAATGAGATATTTCATGTAAAGTTCTTGCGTGAAATTTTTGAAAAGTCTCCTGATTAATGAAAAATAGTAGAACAAAGCTTCCAGAGAGAGAAAGATAATATTTTCCTATGTGGCCAAAAACATAGGGGTCTGCGGAAGAGCTTGGGTTTAAGACATAATGGAGACGCGCTGCCGGAATATATTCCTGGCGAAGCTTTTCTATAGAGGTGATAACTCCTGCTAGCTCGCTTTCCTGCATTGGCGCAAGCTGTTCTCGTCGGCATTTCCAGGCAGGAAGAAACCAGTAAATTAGGAACGCAAGAGCGAGTATTGCCAGTTCGCCTACTAGTGACGATAGGATAAGCAGGCTATCGACTTGCCAACTACACTGATAAGGTAATCCGCTGATGGTGGATGTATTTGTTGAGGAATTCGAGAGAAATGTACTAATACAGCTTGCATATTGTGAACTTAGCGGCAAACTAACAAGCTCAGCATGAAAAATGTACAAACTGGTGCTAAGGATTGCAAAAATCAATAAGTAAAAACGGCGCTCCGTATCCGTTGAAAATGTTCGTAGGTCGAACCGCAGCCAACGTGGGGAGAGCGAGGGGAGCGAACTCATTGGTCCTTCTCCGTTGTAATATTTCTCATAGCCATATTTGCCACAAAGGTGTCAGCGAACTGTTTAGCTTTTGATGGTGCCTGTTTGTGTTCGAGAGCGGTCTGATAGGCAAGATCATGGATATGCTTCAGGTCAGTAGCGTTCAACTGCGGCCAACCCGGCTGATCGCTTTGCTGACTGGAAGCACTGTGCTGAGATTTTTTTTCTCTTAAACGGTGAAAGAGCGTATGGGTACCCTTTTCGGCGACGTTAGCGCCAATCTGGGCAAAAAATTGAGTTATTGTGGCAAGAATAATAGGTGTCAGAAGGCTTTCCATCCCTCCCATGCCAAAACCCAGTGGGCTATCTTGTGCTATTTGCTGTTTGAGGGTGCGATCAGGGTTTCTGGTATAGTCAGCACTAATGGCAGAAAAAAGAGGAAGTTCCTTTGGTGCCATTTGCTCAACCATGTCACGCGCTAAACTAATAATCAGTTGTGTATCAAATGATTGATTCATTGGTTCTACTTTCTTCATACATTTATGTACGATGCATCTACTACAGGAGTTGCCAGCACTTGAAGGCGGCGGAAACGCTCTCTTTTTGAGAATGAATGGTGTTATTGACAGATTATACAATCCGATCAGGTAAATTACAAGAAGATAGGAATTAAGTATTCATACGGTTATTCTATCATTTGTTATAAATTTATCAAAAAGCTATATAATATAACCTTTATCTATATGAATGTCATGTTTAGCATGGAGCCAACTGCGTAGGTTATACCAAAGGAACTATCCTATCGTTGCTCTGAACAATGATATTGACACTGTGCGGCTCTTCGGGTTACGCTCTTAATGACAACATGTACAGTTCACAGCACACAACATATATTGATCTTTACTGCGAATTTACCTGGGCGAATCCTGAAAGGGACAGCCTTGCAGAAGATCAACGCAGAAATGAGGTAAACCATGAGCAACAATACTGCTAATCGTCTTGAAGGCAAAGTCGCCATTATTACGGGTGCCGCTTCTGGTCTGGGGTTGGCCTCGGCCAAACTTTTTGTACAACAGGGAGCGCGAGTCGTAGTCGTTGATCTGGACGAGCAGAAAGTTTCGCAGGTTGCGCACGAAATAGGCGATGAACGCGCCTTTGGTTTCGCTGCCGATGTGACCGACGAGGCATGCATCAATCAACTTGTCGCTACGACGATTGAGCGTTTTGGCAAGATTGATATCTATTACAATAATGCCGGTGTGCCACTCGCAGCTATTCCGTTTGAGGAGATTGATCTGGTACGCTGGCATCGCATCATGGATGTGAATGCAACCGCTATTTTTATCGCCGCAAAGGCCGTAGTGCCACACATGAAAAGTCAGGGTGGTGGTAGCTTTATCGTCACCGCCTCGATTTCTGGTGTGCGTCCACGTCCTGGACTGAGCGCCTATTCGGCCTCGAAAGGTGCGGCGATTGTGTTGACAAAGGCACTGGCAATCGAGCTTGCGCCCTTCAAGATTCGTGTCAACGCTATCAACCCCGTAGCGGCCAACACGCCCATGCTAGAGCAGTTCGGCTTTGGTGAAACCAGAGAAGAGGCGGTGCAACGTTTCGTCGCCACGATTCCGCTTGGTCATCTGGTCGAAGCGGAAGATGTAGCGAATGCCGCGCTTTATCTGGCCTCAGACGAATCGCGTAGCGTGACGGGCATCACGCTGGATGTCGATGGTGGGCGCGGCATTTAGCATGTTTACGGTAGCGGAATGCTCTGCTTGAAATGAAACAGGTTGCCAGGGTCATAGGTCGCCTTGACACTCTGGAGCCGTGGCAGATTGGCACCGTAGTACGCTTGCAGCCAGTTGGGCAGGTTCGAGTCGATATAGTTCTGATAAGCTTGCCCGCTAGCAAAGGGGCGCATAGCCTGCCACGTATTGTTGAGCCATGCATGGTTCGCTGAGACAACCGAGGCAGGATCATTAGCGTTCCAACCAGCATTGTATTGTGCGGAGAAGAGCGCGTTGCGATGCACAAATGCTGTAGCATCCGATGCCACCCGGTTGATTGCGCCGCCATACGTATCCATGCCGATGCCGCCACCGCCAAGTGTTGATGATGCCTGCCGTTGCGCGATGGCGTTGACCAATACCTGAATACCTTGACGCGGCAAGAGGCTGGTGAAATAGTCGGATTTGGCGGCAGAAGTATCGCGCTGTAACTGGCCCTGTGGATTCTGGCTGGGCAGGTGACACTCGGCTACACTCTTGCCATAACAACCGGCCTCGATCATCATGGTGTTGAGCAACGTTTCATTGTACACGTAATTCCCGATTGGTGCTACGTTGATCTGGCTGGTTAATTGTTGCAGTAGTGGACTGAGCGCGGTGACATTGCCCACATAGACACCATTCACGCGCACGGTTGGTCCAGATGATTTGTCACTGTTTGCCAGGAGCAGGCAGTTCGACCAGACTTCATTGGTGGCCTGTGGTCCCCAATGTTGCCAGGCATCAACGACATTGACGGCGCTACTCCAGGGCCAATCAAGCGTAAAGGTCGCAAGCTGCGAGACGGTGTGGGTCTGGAAGGTAAAAGCGGTGACGATGCCGAAATTGCCACCGCCGCCGCCACGCAAAGCCCAAAAGAGGTCTGCGTGATTATTGGCGTCGCAGGTCAAGACGCTGCCTTCGGCAGTGACAATCTGTGCAGAAAGCAGATTATCACAGGTTAGACCAAACTTGCGCCCAAGCACACCCGCACCGCCGCCGAGCGTCAAGCCAGCTACGCCAACGGTGGGACAAGAACCGGCTGGAATGACCACACCATGTTGAGCCAACGCCGAATATACATCAATTAAGCGCGTTCCCGCTCCAATCGTAGCCGTTGCGGTGGTTGTATCAACGGTAACAGTGTTCATGCGTGTGATATCGATCACTAATCCTGTGCTGGTTGAGTAACCTGCGTAGGAGTGGCCGCCACAACGCGCTGCTAGCGGTAGATTGAAGCGGCGCACAAAGGTGAGGCATTGCTGCACATCGGCGGGAGAAGCGCAATAGGCAATGGCAGCGGGATGGATGCTATCGAATTGTGTATCAAATAATTGTAGTGCGGTCGCGTAGTTTGCACTATTTGGTAGCACCAAAGTTCCCTGCAATTTACTGGCAAGTGCTGACCAGTCGGCACTCGTCGGCGTTGGTTGCACAGTTGGGCTGGGCGTTACTTTGGGCTTGGCCGTCGGTGTTGGGTCTGCACCGTGTGCGGTTTGTCCCTGGCAGGCGGCAATCATCGCCGAGAGTGTGCTAATTGCGCTGAGCGCGAGAAACTCGCGGCGGTTCATCTTCCTTAATGCGATCATCGTTTTTAGTATCATACTCTACGTCACCTGTTACCATCTTCTTTATCTATGCACGATAGCTTACAAAGTAAATAATACAATTTGCCCTCCATCTGTTCCGATGGAGGGCAATTTTGCTACGCTGATAGTTATGCTAAGTGCATCGTCTCGATGGCGTCCAACACTTCTTGCGCGTGATCGTCCGGTTTGACCTTGTGCCAGATTTTGCGTACAACACCATCTTTGTCAATCAGAAATGTTTCGCGGTTGACGCC
>JAJZEJ010000572.1 GCA_021828635.1 Chloroflexota bacterium | reverse complement strand
ATCATGAAAAACCTGTATTATGCACTCATCGGTCTTGGTGTTGTTTTCTTGCTCGTAGGCGTAGTTATGCACTTCACGCATTCAACCCCCTTCAAGGGTGGCGTCATCGTTCTGGGCGTTGTTGGCTTGATTCTGCTGATCGCCGGTGCAGCCGGTACGTTCATGGGCAAGCCAAAAGCTGCTTAACAACTATATGCCTAAAAGGCCGTAGAGGCGTGATGCATCACGCCTCTACGGTCGAGAAACCCTAAAAAAAGGTTGCGCAAGGAAATGAAATCAAATAATCCAACGGTGTTCTTCGGTGGTATTGTCGTCGCGGTCGTGGCTCTCATCCTTGCTATTTATTATGCGCTTCCCGGCGTTTATCATGTTCTGGTTAGTGGTAAGAATCCGCCTATGAGTCCTCAGCCATCACACGTGCTACTCTTCGCTGTTCTCACCGTGCTGGGCATTATTGCCGCGCTCGTTACCCGTCCCAAAACTACTCGCTAAATATAAAATAAAGATCACTCAAAACATTGGGCCTCCCAGACGCCGCAGGCATCGGGAGGCCCAATGTTTTGAGTGATCTTTGAGCAGAATAGTCAGGTCAACGCACAAAGTTGATGATGGCATCGGCAAGAATCTCTGGACGCTGCAACTGCATATCGTGAATCGTCTCTGGCATCCATAGTACGGTGCAACGCGGAATGGTGCGTGCTACCTGGGCGGCGATATAGCCTTTGGCCGCTGCGAACTCGGCGGCATTCTCCAGACGATCTGGCGGTTCCTCACCCGGTTGCGGCTGATTGGCTGCCGGCACTAACAAGACTGGACATGTTAGTTTGCTATAGTAGGAGAGTGCGCGATCTTCCCACAACGCCGTGCGGATGCGGCGCTGGTTCTCTATATGCAAGCGATCTTCCAGATGCCCATCGGGATGTTCGCACACGTAGGAAAGCACGATAGTTTCATGTTCGGGCGACCAGAAATCACCCATTTCGTCATGTAATGCTGTAAGATAGGCGGTACGCGAGCGATACATTTCTCGCGGTGAGTGTTCCCGGATGAACAATTCACGTGTCATACCGGGCCAGTGACGTGGTTCCATATGTGGACAATCGATCAGTACTAAATGGCTGACCAGTGCGGGATGATGCGCTGCCAATACCAGGGCGACTCTGGCCCCCCAACCATGTCCAGCAAGAGCTATCTGCCCCAGTCCAAGTGCCGCCATCCCCTGCACAATATCTTCAGCCATTGTTTCCATCGCATATCCATCTTCTGGCTGATCACTAAGCCCGTGTCCGCGCTGGTCAAAAGCAATCACCTGGTGATATTGACATAGACCTTGTGCCACCAATTGCCAGGTATCAGCCGTCGCATTGAAACCGTGTAACAGCACCAGTGGCACCGAGTCGCTCATATCCTGCTCAATCACGTGCGAACTCACCATAAGCTGTGCCTGCTGATTTTCCCATTCAAGATAATGTAAACGAATAGCCTCTGCATCCACGAAGGAGCTGCGCGGCTCGATCATCGCTATCCTCCCTGTATCTTCTTCTTGTTTCTACACGCTTGGCTTTATGCTTGATTCCATACGTTATTGACGCGATATCAGGTAGACACTTACAATTATCAATAGACCCCCTACCAGGGTGAAGGTAGTAAGTTGATCGTGCAGGAGTATGACGGCCAGCACTGTTCCTAAAAGCGGCTGAATGAAGAGTGTCGAGGCTGCGACGGAGCCATCGATCTTTGTTAAGCCTTGAAACCAGGACAGGTAGGCAATCACAGTCACACCCAGTGCCAGCCAGCCAATACCCAACCAGTCTACGAGGCTCAAAGGATGCCAACCCTGTGTTAGCATGCTCCAACCAGCGAGGGGTATCCAGAAGAAGACACTGCCAACAATAGCAGCCGATGTAATCAACAATGGTGGATGCTTCATTAATAGAGCTTTACCACGCACTGTGTAGAAGGCTTCAAAACTTAATGCCAGTATCACAAGCAGATCGCCGACCATGCGCCATATGCCGCCACCAGTCGGTAAGGTTGGTAGGAAACTGCGCTCAATAATCAGATACACGCCCACAAACCCCACCACTAACGCGCAAACCGTGAGTGGCCTGACGCGCTCACGCAACAGTAACCACGAAAAGACGGCGGTAAAAATCGACTCACCGCTAATCAAAAGCGCAACATCCGAGGCCGTGGTCAGCGAGAGACCGCCGAACTCCAGCATCTTATTGATGACGAAACCAACGAGAGCTAGCAGTGCCAATTGGGGCAGGTCGCGGCGCGTCAGGTGTAAATTCTTGCGACCAACGAACAACACGGGCAGCAGAATCAGGGCCGAAATACTCATGCGTAGGGCATTCATTATGATAACGGAGGTATCGAGCAGGACGAACTTGGCGGCGGTATAGCTACTGGCCCAGAGCAGATTAGCCAGAATGAGCAGTAGCCACGAACCTGTATGACGGGATGAAGATGCTTGATGTACCGCAACGCGCTTTGAAGACAAAACATTGCTCCTTACAGATAGGCTGGCTGTGCCATACTGCTATCAAGTACGTTTGTTTGCTAACACTCTATTGTATCTCATAAAAAGGGGCTTTGGGGGGTTGGCACACAAAAAAACATGCATACCCCGTTAATGCGGTATGCTTGAGGAATAGAAAGATGCACTACCTCTGTCCTTGTCGTCTCATGCCGAGGCCAGAGAGGTATAATCCTGCCTCGCTTGCTGTTTGCTAAACGAAACGTTTGTTCTTAGCGACAAGCATACATGGTGACGTGTCAGTTTACAAGTGGGCCAATGCTGCAAGTTGGCTGGTCTGCGCCGCGTCAATTGGCTCTAGCAGTCCCACCAATCATGTGCTAGAATCAGAGATAAGTAATAGACCTCTTTACCTTATAGACACACTCCAGGAGAATAGATGTTATGGAAAAGCAGACAGGTACAGTATCAGTAAAGCGTAGTTTCCCCGAAATGCTCAAGGGCGGCGTGATCTGCGATGTCACCAACGCCATCGAGGCGAAGATCGCGGAAGAGGCGGGCGCTTCGGCGGTGATGGCACTGGAGCGTGTGCCGGCCGATATTCGCGCTCAAGGTGGCGTGGCACGTATGAGCGACCCACAGATGATTATTGACATTAAAGAGGCCGTGACGATTCCGGTGATGGCGAAGTGCCGCATCGGCCATTTTGTCGAAGCTGAGATTTTGCAGGCCATTGGCGCGGATTGCATCGACGAGTCAGAGGTGTTGACACCGGCTGACGAGCAGTATCATGTCAACAAGCATCTGTTCAAAATTCCTTTTGTCTGCGGTGCGCGTAACCTGGGCGAGGCACTGCGGCGCGTCGGCGAAGGCGCGGCCATGTTGCGCACGAAGGGCGAGGCTGGTACCGGTGACGTGGTTGAAGCTGTTCGTCATATGCGTACCGTCATGGATGGCATTCGCCGCCTGCAACTGTTGCCCGCCGAGGAACTGATGACCGAGGCCAAGAATCTGGGCGCACCCTACGAGCTGGTCGTCGAGGTGGCCCGCACCGGTAAACTGCCCGTGGTGAATTTCTCTGCCGGTGGTATTGCTACGCCTGCCGACGCTGCGCTGATGATGCGTTTGGGCGCGGAGGGTATCTTCGTTGGCTCCGGTATCTTCAAGTCTGGCACAAATTTGCCACGTGAAGAGCGTCATAAGGAGTGGCTCAAGCGTGCGAAGGCCATTGTTGAGGCTACCACGCATTATGAAGACCCCGATATCATTGCTCGCGTCTCGCGCAAATTGGGCGAGCCAATGGTTGGTATCAATGTTACCAGCCTACCCGAAAATGAGCTAATGGCCTCTCGTGGATGGTAATTGTATACGACATGGAAGGTTTTATGCGCATATGCATAAAACCTTCCATGTCGTATATAACAGGATTATTGCGTTTTTATAAGAGAGATTTGCAAAGATGTCTAACCCAAAGCCACGAATCGGCGTATTAGCATTACAGGGCGATTTTGCGGCGCACCTCAAAATGCTGGAGACATTGGGGGCGGAAGGAATTCCTGTTCGTCTTCCTCGGCATTTGGATGATGTTGATGGTATAATAATACCAGGTGGCGAAAGTACCACGATTGGCAAGCTGATGATTGAATATGGTTTGCACGAGGTACTGCAACACAAAATCGCTGAGGGTGTTCCCACGTGGGGAACATGTGCGGGCTTGATTTTGTTATCAATGGAGACGGATAATGCATTACAGGGGCAATCGCTCCTGGCGTCAATGCATATTCGCGTTTGTCGCAACGCATTTGGGAGTCAGCGGGAAAGTTTTGAGACAGACCTGGATGTGCCAGTGCTGGGCAAAGCACCATTCCACGCTTTCTTTATCCGTGGACCAATCGTTGAGTCGGTTGAGCCAGGAGTGGAGGTGCTGGCAACATTGGATGATGGTACCATTGTTGCTGTTCGCGAAGGAACCCTGCTAGGCACAGCATTTCACCCGGAGGTTGCCGGGGACTCACGTTTCCACCACTACTTTCTCCGCATAGTACAAAGCGTCACGAAGTAGCGAGGTCGGCCTGGCGAGCATCCAGGTACATGCCGCCGATCTCCTATGGGGCGAGGGAGCATTGGATGATACGACCGGTTCTCTATGTGGATTTGCCGGGAATCATCTACGCTATTGACCGCCGCGCTCGTAGCAGGCAGCACGAGTTTGCGAACTTCGTTTGCTGGCAAGAACCAGCCGAGAACACGAGTACTCCACCGCCTATCCTGAGGAATATCCTGCCTATTAATCCTGCCACCCGCACCTGGATTTGTGAAGATCACTGGCGTATTCTCGGATTTGCCCAGGTGCGTGAGCGTCCCTCGCGCACCATGTGGGATTTAGCATTCCTGGCCTCGATGGTCCATAGCGACGTTTCCGGTGATGAAATTTTAGCTGCTCTGATTGAATATACGCTAGAGATGGCGGTTGCGCGTGGTGTTCTGCGCATTTTTGCCAAAGTTGAGGATGAGAAGCCGGAACTCGGTCTCTTTCAACGCTCTGGTTTCCAGCGTTATGCCCGCGAAGTAACCTATGTTTATGAGCCGGGGTCGCCTTTACCAGCGCAAGAAGCACCATTGCCCTCACTACGCCGTTGGAGCCGCCACCACGTGTGGGGCTTCTACCAGCTCTATCGCGCTGTCACGCCCCACAAGGTGCAGATGGCAGAACTTTTTGAGAATAGCGAGGCACTGGCGCGTTACTACGTCGGCTCACTCCATCCGTTACCTGCCATTTTGTCGAGGGACGATGAGAATTATATCTGTGACGTAGGTGTGCGGATCGGCGCGTGGCTACGGCTCCGCCGTGGTCATGGCTCGGCTCCGCATCGCCTCTGTCTCATGGTGCATCCTGAACATACCGAACTGGCCGAGCCGCTCTTGCGCTTCGGCATTCGGCGACTTCAGGAGCATGGCGTACACCGCATCTATTGCCTGGTGCGCGAGTACGACTCTTTTGTAACTACTGCTCTACGCAACAGTGGATTTGAGCAGGTCGGCACGAAAGACCTGCTGGTGCGACACATGGCCTTACTCGCCATGAGGCAAAGCACAGTCCCCCTACTGGAGCAGCGAGCAGCCTATGGCTTGAAAGGCTTGGGGACGGTCAATTCTCGCCAAAAAACTATGAGGTGATAAAACTGCCTATGCAACATGTGATCACTGACGATCTGGAGGCTCTGCTAGCTGCTCTGCCACCTGGCATCCACGACGCGGTCAATCGGCTTGAGAACCGAGGCGAACTGCTGGAGATCGTGATGGACCTCGGTCGCTATGCCGAGGGCCGATTCCCGAATGGGGAGGTGATCCTCAGTACCCAACCTGTCACCGACGCCGACCTACAATATGTGGTCGAGCGCATCGGCGAGTTTGGCGACGATAATCGCGCTGGTATCGAACGCACGCTGCATCGTATCAGCGCCCTTCGCAACAGAAAGGGGAAAGTTGTTGGCTTGACCTGTCGCATTGGTCGAGCAGTACTTGGCAGTATTGCCCTGATCCGCGACATCGTCGAGCAGGGACAATCCATCTTGATTCTTGGTCGCCCTGGTGTGGGCAAAACCACGCTGCTCCGTGAAATAGCCCGTGTCCTGGCGGACGAGGCCAATAAACGTGTGGTGGTGGTGGATACTTCCAATGAGATCGCCGGTGATGGCGATATTCCACACCCCGGCATCGGACGCGCACGTCGCATGCAGGTCGCACGCACCGCGGAGCAGCATGCCGTGATGATCGAAGCGGTCGAGAATCATATGCCCCAGGTTATTGTGATCGACGAGATTGGCACCGAACTGGAAGCCGCCGCCGCACGTACTATTGCCGAGCGCGGTGTTCAGCTTGTTGCTACCGCGCACGGTAATTCGCTGGGCAACCTGCTTGTCAACCCGACGCTATCGGACCTGGTGGGTGGCATCCAGACCGTGACGCTGGGTGATGAAGAGGCTCGTCGTCGCCATACCCAAAAGAGTATTCTGGAGCGCAAAGCTCCCCCAACGTTCGATGTAGTGGTCGAACAGCAGAGCTGGGAGGAGCTAATTGTTCACCGTGATGTCTCCGATACGGTCGATAATATGCTACGCGGCCAAGCTGTGGTCGCTGAGGAACGGACCCGCGAGGGCGACAATGGGCGTGTCATGGTGCGTCGCATCACGACCGGGGGCATGGATGTGCCAACCTGGGGAGCCGGTGGCCTCGGCGTGGCCCGCTACGAAGGCTTCACGCCACGCACCTTTGATCGTAACGAGCGCGTCGATAGAAATGAGCGTCCAGAGCGTCCTGATCGCAATGGCAATGGTGGTTGGGGCCAGTTGCGCCAGGTCAATGCGCAGGCGCAACAAGGTCAGCGCGGCAGTGGACGCAACCAGCTACAGCCGCTACAGCAGCCAAAACAGGTGATGGCCCTGGCTCCTACCGGAACCGCACCTGCCGAGGTAAACCATGTGACGCACAGTGCTTTGATAACGGCTGAACGTCCCATGCTGAGCGAAGGCATTTATCAGGCTGTGAACGCAGAGAACGCAGAGAACGCAGAGAACGCAGAGAATGCAGAGGAAGATGCCACTGAACTGCCAGTCATGAAAACGCTGCGCGTCTACCCTTTCGGCGTTAGTCGTGATCGTCTGGCTGACGCGGCTCGCAATCTGCATGTGCCGGTTATCGTGACCAACAATCAGCGCGAGGCGGATGCCGTCATTACCATTAAGAACTACTATCGTCGTCAGCCAGAGCGGCTTCAAGAAGTGGAGCAGGATGGCAAGCTGATCATCATTCTGAAGAACAATACAGTGGCGCAGATGCAGCATGCCCTGGCGCGTGTTTTCAATCTGCCCTCTCTGGACAACGCCGTCGAGGAGGATAGCGAGAGTGCCGAGGATGCGCCGCTAGATGAAGCTGGCCTTGCAATGGACGATCCAACGAAAAGAGCCATCCTTGAAACCGAGGATGCTATTCACCAGGTGCTGAATAAAGGTCTGACCACCGCCGAGTTGGCTCCGGCCAACGCCTATATTCGCCGTCTCCAGCATCAGATAGCGAACCGTTACAACCTGCTCTCACGCAGTCGCGGCAAGGAACCCAACCGCCGCGTCAAAATCTTTCGCTCACGCGATTAACACTTTTGTGTGTCGTGATCGATAAATGTTGAATGATGGTGTAGGGGCCGATACATCGGTCCCTACCTGTGCTATACTATGAGCAAAAGGTAAGAGCGGTAAATTTTTTATTTGTATGAGGCATGATGTATGCTCTATTGTTCCGTCTGTGGCGCGGCAAATGCTTCTGGCTCAACCACCTGTTTTGCTTGCCAGCAACCTTTACATGCGG
>JAJZEJ010000646.1 GCA_021828635.1 Chloroflexota bacterium | reverse complement strand
GGTCGCTCGGATTGCTCAGCAGGCCGGGGACGTTGGTCATAATCACCAGCGTGTCAGCGTGTAATGCAGCGGCAACGGCGGCGGCGGCTCGATCACCATCTACATTCAAACGTTCGCCCTCGTAGCTCAGTGCTAGCGGTGCAATGACCGGTGTGAAACCGGCGTCCAGCAGCGTGTGCAAGAGATGTGCGTTGACCTGCTCGATCTGGCCGGTATGATCGTCGCGCAAAATCTGTGTGCGCCCATCAGGTGTGACCGAGCGCACCACCGCTTTGCGCCGCGCCACCAGCAAACGCCCATCGACGCCCGCCAAGCCGATAGCATTGACGCCGTGTTGCTGCAACTGCGCCACCAGTTCGGTGTTGATCTGTCCTGCCACGGCCATTGCGAAAATATTCAGCGTCTCGCTATCGGTATAGCGGCTCACCATGCCGCTCGGCGAGGTAATCATGCGGGCCGGATGCCCAAGCTGCTCTGAGAGCGTATTCGTCAGGTCGGAGCCACCATGCAGCAAGACGACCTGTTCGCCACACGCAACGTAATCCGCAACCTGCTGAAGAATCGCTTCAGTGGCAACGCCCGCGCCGCCGCCAATTTTAATCACCAGTGTCATGATCGTTCTTCCTTTCGTGTGGGCGCGATAAATCGGCCCCTACAGAATTGCGGATTACGCCGGATGCAGACCGGGGAAGCTCAGTCCCAGCGTCTCATCCCAACCAAACATACAGTTCATAGCTTGAACAGCATTGCCAGCCGCGCCTTTCATCAAATTATCCAGGGCCGAAAGGGCGACAACGCGCTGATTCTCGATATCCAGTTCAAAGCCCACATCGCAGTAGTTGCTACCCGCTAAAATTTTGGGTTCGGGATAGCGATAGACGCCGTTGCGCTCTTTGACGATACGCATGAATGGTTCGCGCTGATAAACTTCGCGGTAGGCTCGCCACAGGGTGCGCTCGTCGATACGCTCACGTACAAAGACCTGTGCTGTGACCAGGATGCCGCGTACCAGTTCGACCGAGGTAGCCGAGAAGGCCACGCGCTGTGTCAAGTTGCCGCCGCTCAGTACGCCGCCCAGTTCTTGGATGAGTTCGGCGCTATGGCGATGGCCGGTTGGCTGGAAAGATCGTACCGCGCCACTACGCTCTGGATGATGGCTCGCTAGACTAGGAGTCGCGCCCGTTGCCGACGAGCCAACTTTGGCATCGACAATTAGCGGCGTCGTGGTATCGACCAGACCGGCGCGGTAAAGTGGGATTAGGCCCAGAATTGCGGCGGTTGCCATGCAGCCGGTGCCACTCACTAGTGTGGCCTCGGCCAGTTCAGCACGATGCAGTTCTGGCAGACCGTAGACACTCTCGCTCAACAACTGTGGCGCGGCATGTTCTTCGCCATACCACTGCTGATAGAGTGTGGATGAGCGCAAGCGGAAGTCAGCCGAGAGATCAATTACACGTGGTGCCAGTTGGCGATAGCGGTCAATCACACCAGCCGAGACGCCGTGTGGCAGGCAGAGCAGGATCAGATCGCACAGTGCCAGATCGTCAGGGTGAATCATGCGCAAGGTGGAGACTTTGCGCAGGTTGGGATGCATGCTATGCAGGTATTGTCCAGCATGGCTGCTCGATGCCACCTGCGTCAGTTCGACATTGGGATGGAAGAGTAGCAGACGCGCTAGCTCGCCGCCCGTGTAACCAGAACCGCCCACAATCGCAACATTGATACGGCTCATCGTGCCACCCCTTCCATCGGACGCGATAAATCGGTCCCTACAGAGTGCAAGACGTATTCAATCATCTGGTCGGGAATATCGACGCCGGTAGGGGCGATGCTGTTGCGGAACTCCATCGTGGCATTGATCTCGTTGACCAGGAAACCACGCTCAGGGTCTTCTAGCACATCGATTGCCAGGATGCCACCGCCAACGGCCTGCGCCGCTCGCACGCACAACTCGTTGAGTTCGGGCGTAACCAGACAATTATCGGTGACGGCCCCACGCGCCGTGTTCGTGACCCAATGGGCGCTGTGGCGATAGATGGCACAGATAGTGCGGTCGCCAACAACGAAGGCGCGAATATCACGTTGTGGCTTGCTGATATATTCCTGGATGTAGTGGATGTGATGCTGGTAAGAGCCGAGCGTCTCCTGATGCTCCAGGATAGCCTCGGCGGCGTCACGGTCATTGACCCGCGCCAGCAGTCGGCCCCAGGAACCAGTAATGGGTTTGAGAACGACGGGATAGCCCATCTGCTCAATGCCCTCGACCGCGTGCGTCTCGTCAAAGGCCAGCATGGTCTGTGGCGTCGGGATGCCAGCACGCAGCAGCGCCAGCGTGGTCAGGAGTTTGTCATTGCACAGGGCTGTGACCGTCGCCGTGTTGAAGACGCGCACACCCCAATGCTCTAAGACTTGCGCCACGGCCAGCCCACGCGACTGACTGACGCTGCGAGACAGCACGGCATCAAACTCTTGCCAGCGCCGCTGTGGTTTAGCCAGATCGAAAAGCAACTCGCCATCGTCGATCATCTCGAAGTCGATGGCACGGCGCTTGAGAACCTCCACCAGCAGTTTCTCTTCAACGCGAATTCGTGACGTGAGTATAGCCAGACGCATGAGTGTTACTCCTTTCCACGGACGCAGGACGCAGGACGCGATCAATCGCATCCCTACTCGCCCCAATCTTCTTCTACCTGGGGAGCCAGGCCGACCTGGGGCTGCTCAACATTCAGGACTTCCAGTTCGGCATTGCAGTCGAGGCAGTAGATGATCTCGCCGACCATCATGTTGTGTACTGAAACCTCTGCTTCACATTCCGGGCATTGTGCTATCTGTGTTGCCTGTGTCATGATCGTGTTCTCCTTCTCTGTCGCTCGTATTTTTCGTTACTGATTGGTTTACTATCCAATAAAAAACGCTCATCATCCTTCGCTTGGGAAGGACGATGAGCGTTGAAATAAGCTCTCGCGTTGCCACCTTCATTCGCTGCTATCTCACGATAACAGCCTCGGTGAGTGTTGTGAATTGATGTTCACAACATTCATGCCCGATTACGGGGGCTACCGGCAGAGGTCTATTTTCACACATCTCGTGTGATTTCTTCTCGCAGCGTCAGGGTTCTTCTTCGCAGGGGTTGCATGTGAGCTTTCCACCAGCCGCTCACTCTCTGCATGCAACCTTGCCTGTTACTCGTCCCGTCGTCGCCTTTGGCTATGTATTTGTTCAGGTCTATTTATCAGAATGAAATGTTTTGGACAAACAAAAAAGCCCTTCATCCTTTCAATAAAGGACGAAGAACGCATCTTCGTGGTACCACCTTTGTTCGCCAGCATCTTACGATACTAACCTCGGTGAATGCAGGATTATTCTTCTCTTGTTACTGCATTCCACGCCCTTAACGGAGGCTACCGGCGAAGGTTTACTCTCACACGGGGCGGACGCGATCACAGAGTCCCTATGTGATTTCTTCTCGCAGCGTCAGGGTTCTTCTTCACAGGTATTCGCATGTGAGCTTTTCACCAGCCGCTCACTCTCTGCATGGAACGGAGCCTGTTACTTGTCCCGTCGTCGCTTTTGCTAAGCTATTTGTTTGTACGTTTAGATTTATAACATGGTGGCGAGCGAATGTCAAGAGTTTTGGCCGCAAGTCTGTAAAAGTCGCTTGCATCATCTTGAATAAGTCAGCCTGTTGTTCGTCTATCACTAGAGAAGCTTTAACCGGCTTCCTCATAATGATCTGCACTATCAATTTGTCCTGAAGAAAAGAGGCAGAATGCATATCCTCTCAAATGACGAACAACAAGCAATATCTTCTACAAATTTATCTTCTTTTATTTTTGCACGTGCCAGTAGTCCTCATGCGCAGCATCCCGAACGTAACGAGGATTACATTCTCATTGACCGCCATTATGGGCTTGTCGCCGTCCTTGATGAGGTAGGAGGCAGAGAAGCAGGAGAGGTTGCCTCACATACAGAACATAGCTACTTTGCTAAGCGCAACGGCATCACGCAATCATTGGGCCAACATAAGCCACTGGACATCCATCTTGGGCAAAGCACGCTCAACCCAGGAGACCGCATCCTGCTCTGCACCGATGGCATTCACGATAACCTGACCGATCAAGAAATCGCTGATACGCTCGCACAATCCGGCAAAACGACGGTGGCAAAACGGTTAGTGCAACAGGCTATTGAACGTTCACACCAGCATGATGACACGACAATACGAGCCAAAGCCGATGATATGAGCGCCCTGGTGATTACCGTAGCGCGGCAATGATCCCCTCGGATGTCCGAATACATACGTCAAGCCAATCGCAACAGAGAACCCTTGCCTCTCGTAGATAAGTCATAGACAATGCTTCTAATGTAAAGAAACACGAGGTAGATATGCAATACGGGCGCACAACGCTCGCTACTCATAGCGATTCTGTGGCAACTGTGACGCCACAAGATCAGGCAATTATCGCGGTTGAACGTCTAGTGAAACGCTATAAACGTGCCGCCAGTAATGCCGTTGATGATATTTCTTTTGCTGTATCAGCAGGCACATTC
The DNA here is from genome assembly GCA_021828635.1 of Chloroflexota bacterium. The sequence continues at coordinate 3,318 of JAJZEJ010000646.1, read as the reverse complement.
TTCGCGCTACTCGGTCCCAATGGCGCGGGCAAGACAACGACCATCTCTATTCTAACCACAACGCTGCTACCGACCTCTGGCACAGTGCGGATTGCCGGTTACGATCTAACGCGGCAGGCCAGCAAAGTACGCAACGTCATTGGCATCATCTTTCAGAAGCCGAGTCTGGACCTCAATCTAACAGCAGAGGAGAATATTCGCTTTCATGCCGCGCTCTACGGTCTCTATCCCTTTCGGCCCACCTATTCGACTATGCCGCGTGTCTACCGCGAACAGGTCGAGCGGCTCGCGGCCATTCTGGGCATCCAGGAAGACCTTTTCACGTCCGTCAAGAAATATTCTGGCGGCATGAAACGCAAACTGGAGATTTTGCGTAGCCTGCTACATAATCCTAAAGTGCTATTTCTGGATGAGCCGACGGCAGGACTGGACCCCTCCAGTCGGCGCAGTTTATGGGAGTATCTGCGTAAAGTGCGCGTCGAGCAGGGCGTGACCATCTTCCTAACCACGCACTACCTTGAAGAGGCTGAGCAGGCCGATACGCTCTGCGTCATCAACAAGGGCAAAATCGTCTCCTATGGCACACCGGCTGAGATCAAAGCCCAATTGGTCGAGGAATATCTGCTGATTGACGCCGAGAAGCGTGCCGCATTGCGCGATGAACTCCTACAACGTAGCATACCTTTCGATGATCTACCACCTTTCAAAGTGCGTATCGAAGGGAGCAATGTTCATGCGCTACTCAAGTCTATCGACACGCCACTCACGCTGGTTGAGACGCATCTACCCTCGCTAGAAGATGCCTATCTGGAGATTATTGGCGAGAAGGGAGAGCAGGACGCATGATAGCTATGCCTCTACGTGAATTTAACGCGATACTCACCATCGCCTATCGTGACCTCTTGCGATTCTTGCGCGACCCCTCACGCCTGATCGGTGCGCTAATCTTACCAGTAATCTTCATAGGTATCCTGGGTGGTAGCTTTCAGGCCAGTTTCGGCAATCATCTGGGCTTTAACTTCCTCTCACTGGTCTTTACTGGCGTTTTCGCGCAAACGCTTTTCCAATCGACAGCTTTTGGCATGATCTCGCTGATTGAGGACCGTGAGAACGACTTCACACAGGAGATTTTCGTCTCGCCCATCTCGCGCTACTCCATTGTTTTCGGCAAAATTACCGGCGAGTCGCTGGTGGCACTGGTGCAAGCCATTGTGATTATCCTCTTTGGCGCACTCCTCGGCATCCCCTATACCATCGGCGCTCTGCTCGCACTCATTCCGGTTGGCTTAATCGTCTGCCTGCTCGGTGGTAGCTTTGGCCTTATCCTGCTCTCACTTTTCGGCAGTCAACGCGCCGCCAACCAGATACTACCCTTTCTAATTTTTCCACAGTTCTTCACGGCTGGCGTCTTCAATCCCATTCCAACACACCCAATCTACATTGAAATTTTCTCGCTCATCTCACCCTTGCGCTACGGTGTTGATCTGACACGTGGTGCTTTCTACCTCGGCCAACCCATGTACAACGCAACCGTCATGTTCAGCCCTTTGCTGAACCTGTTCATCATCGCCGCGCTCTTCATTGTCTTTCTTGTTGCAGGTACAATAATGTTTGTGCGGAGTGAGCGGAATAAGTAAACTTGAAGGAGGCATATTATGAAAACATGGCGTAATCGCCTGCTTGACTTCTTATACAATCCTGACCGCACGCGCACGATCAACGACCTCATCGGTTGGCACGGTGGGCCACGCCCTATCGAGATGCCGAACCCCAACTACGATGGGCGCAAAGCGAGAAGAACAGCAAAACATCGACGGGTGCATAGACAGCAGAAGCAGCACCCGTGGAATGTTTAGAACTGGACATTGACGACGAACAGTATGAGACAGGTCAAGGCGCTACTGAGCAGGCTACCGGCGATAACCTGGGCGAACGTATGTCGTTTCAGCACGACACGCGACCAACAAACCGCTACCAGCAATAGCACACCAGGGATGATAATTGTGCCATATAAGGCTATAAGAAATGTCAGCGCCGCTGCCATTGATGAGGCATGAATGCTGATCTTCCACCACAGCGTAATCAGCGTCATCACCAGGCCAAGTATCACCGTTACCACGATCATGAGCTGTAACTCTCTGGGACCATGCAGCCAGCGTATCACAAATAGACTCAGCATGGCCGAAATAAGCATAAAAATAAACGGCCCAAAACGCTGTGAGCGCACACTGACATCGACATCGGTAAACTTCCCCAACAAAACGCCAATGCCGATATAGGTCATCGGCCCAACGGTCAGGAAGAAGAGTGCCAGCAGAGCAAATAGTAGCGCAGAGCGCCGATTGCTAGTATGATAGAGCGAGGCCAGCATGATAAAGGGAACAGAGATAACTACCGGCGAGAGCAGTATCGAGATGACACGTGCAACCTTTACGGATAATCTTGTGGGCGCTACCACAATGGTTCCTTCAATGCTCTGAATGCCTTCAATACCTTGTACACCCTTAGTAAGTGAAAGATCGTCCAAAATAAAGCTCCTTACAATAGTACATATTGAGCCAAAACCGGATAGCCCAACACCTTACTAGCGACTCGGCTGAAATCTTGCGCGTCACCACTACAATAGACCTGTAGCTCACCAACAATCGCCTCATCAGTGCGTGGGCGCACCATTTCTTCAGCCTCCAGTACGGCATGGGCGCGACGAGCGATGGCTTTGCCACTATCGATCACCTGCACACCACTACCAGCAACGCGCTCGACAGAGCGACGCAAAGCCGGAAAATGCGTACAGCCCAGCACAATAACATCTACATCCTCTGTCAATAGAGGTACGAGTGATTGTCGCAAGGTCTCTTCGACCTCTGGCCCATCCAGTTGTCCTTGCTCTACCAGCGTCACCAGTTCCGGGCAACCAACGGCGAAGACCTCGACGCCACTGGCATAATCGTCGATTAATTGCTGTAAATAGGCTGCACGTACTGCCTGATTGGTTGCCATCACACCAACACGTCCACGCCGCGTGAGCCGCGCCGCCGGTTTGACCGCCGGAACGACCCCCACAAAGGGCTGTGAGAAGGTAGCACGCAAGGAATCAAGCGCCGCCTGCGAGGCTGTGTTGCAGGCGACCACGATCAGTTTGACGCCCTGCTCAAGTAGAAAGCGGCAGGCATGAATTGATAGTTCAATGATCTCGGCATCGCTGCGCACACCATAGTGACAGTGTGCGGTATCGCCGATATAGATAAAATGTTCATGTGTTAGTTCAGCACGCAGTGCAGATAGGGTGGTCAGGCCACGAGCACGGGAGTCGAAGAC
>JAJZEJ010000072.1 GCA_021828635.1 Chloroflexota bacterium | reverse complement strand
GTAGCGTTCACGCGCAGGTCAGTGCATTGACATGACATTTCGCAATTCTGGTTCAATTCGTTACGTAACGAATTGAACCAGATACTGATTCAAGGAGGGGCATATGGCGACTCTACAGGCATCAGCACGTGGAATACGACCGAGAAGAAGATCGCTGGCACAAAGCGAGGAGCGGTTGGCCTGGCTGCTGATTACCCCGGTCATTCTGGCTCTGCTCTTAATGGGCGTTTATCCTGCTCTCAGCACACTCTGGTTCTCTTTGCAAAAAGGGGGTTCCTTTGGCTTAAATACCACCTGGGCTGGACTAAGCAATTATATCAAGCTGTTTCACGATCAACAGTTCTGGGATGCCTTCAAGTTCTCCATGCTATACAGCATCATCACCGTGATCGGGCAGATGATTCTCGGCACAGCACTCGCCCTACTGGCAAATCGCAAATTCGCCGGTCGCTGGTTATTGCGTGCGGCCATTCTCTTCCCCTGGGCTATTCCAACAGCTACCAACTCAGTCATGTGGGCCTACATGTTCAATGACCAGTATGGCCTCATCAACAGTCTGCTAGAGCATCTCGGTTTGATGAATCCCAATCACGCTACCGTCTGGCTCGGCTCAGCACAATCGTCGATCATCTTGATTTACATTCTGGCGGTCTGGAAAGCCAATTCGCTGGTGGCACTACTGGTACTGGCCGGTCTCCAGACCATTTCCGAAGAGGTCTACGAGGCAGCGCGTATCGATGGTGCATCGGCATGGCAAACGCTCTGGAACGTCACTATTCCTCTGTTGCGTTCCACGCTTGTTGTTACACTGATTCTTCGTACTATCGAATCTCTGCAAGCCTTTGATCTGATTAGTGCTTTTACTAACGGTGGCCCAGGCAATGCTACCCAAAATCTGGGTCTGTATATCTATGTTCAGATTCAGCAGTTTGGCGACTTTGGCTACGGCTCAACCATCGCAATGGTGTTAATGGTGGTTACACTACTCTTCGTCATCGTTTATCTGCGCACGCTACAACAGCCCAGCAAGTAAAATGCCTGTCTGGCATCCAACTATCAGAAGAAAGAGGGTAAATATGGCGACAATGGATACCTCTTCACAGCAAGAGCTGCTGGCGCTGCCACGTGCCAGAACGCGCTCTCTGCTACCACGCCTCAAAAATCTTTCAGGGCATACCGGCATGTACATCCTGCTCGTGCTGATTCTGCTGATTCAGTTCTTTCCCATGCTCTGGGCCTTACTGACCTCATTTATGACGCCCGCCCAGACAACCTCGATTCCGGCAACGCTCTTCCCAACCACGCCGACGCTGGGTAGCTACGTTACGGCGCTGCAAGGCGATATCGGGCGTTACTATGTGAACAGTATTGTCGCCTCGTTGGCTGCAACGATCATCACCATGATTCTAGGAACATTGGCTGCGTATGCCTTTGCACGCCTGCACTTCCGTTTCAAGACGCCCGTGCTGATCTTCGTTCTCTCGCTCTCGCTCTTTCCGCCGTTAGCTCAGGTTATCCCGCTCTATCAAATTTTGCAGGCACTCCATCTCGTTGGTACGTTGGGCGCTCTGATTCTGCCCTACTCAGTCTTCGGTCTGCCGCTCGCTATTCTTATTATGATTGGCTTCTTTCAAGAGGTGCCGATGGAGTTTGAGGAGGCGGCGGTGGTCGATGGCATGTCACGGCTCGGTGCTTTGTTGCGCATCATCTTACCGATTACCGTTCCTGGTCTCTTCGCAACAGCAATTATCGTCTTTGTGGGCGACTGGAACGAATACCTGTTCGCACTAAACTATACCACGACCAACACCTACACGTTGCCCGTTGGCATTGTCACGATCAGCCAGACAGAATTCACGACGAATTTTGGCATCTTGTCGGCGGCGACCGTCATGTCGGTCGTGCCACTGGTTATCTTAATCCTGCTACTGGAGCGACGTATCGTCTCCGGTCTGATGGCAGGGGGCTTGAAAGGATAGAAAGGGATGAAGCTCAATGGAATTTTATCTTGATACCGCGTACCTGCACGAGATACAGGAGATTGCTTCCTGGGGGGTGTTGCGCGGCGTGACAACCAACCCCTCACATGTGGCGAAGGCGGGTGTACGTGATATGCGCGTCCACATCCAGGAAATTTGCTGGACGGTCGATGCGCCCATTAGCGTCGAGGTGGTCACGACCAATGCTGATGAGATGGTCACGCAAGGCTTAGATTTCGCAACCTGGTCGCCCAACGTCGTTATCAAGCTGCCGACCATTCCAGCGGGTTTGCAAGCAATGGCGCGTATTACAAAAACGGCGGCGACTGCGACCTGTGAGGGGTGCGCCCACTTCGAGGGTTGCCCCATTCGGGAACGCTTCGCGGCACAGAACCAATTGACGCGCATTCCAGAGGTCAACGCAACATTGATCTTTAGTGCCAATCAAGCTATGTTAGCCTTCGCTGCCGGTGCCAGCTACGTCAGTCCCTTCGTCGGACGCCTGGATGCGGTCGGCGAGGACGGCGTACCACTCGTGGCAGACATCGCGCAGATTTTGCGCGAGCAGGGACAATCCGGCAAAATTATCGCCGCCGCGCTACGTCATCCTGTGCATGTCACGGCAGTGGCGAAAGCCGGGGCGCATATCGCTACCATGTCGTATGACGTGCTGCGCCAACTGATTCAACATCCGCTGACAGATCAGGGCTTAGCAAGTTTTATGGCGGATTACGAGCGGAGTCGCCAACAATGACAACACGCGCCGCCAGAGCCGAGGGCTATTATCTGCGTCGGCTCCTCGATACTGCTGCTATTCCTGGTGGCATTCAGGTAAGTGCCGCGCTGGTCGCCTTTCGTGACATGGGCGACGAGCGGCACCGTATCATTGTCAGCAATGAACCATTCGCAGCGCAGACGATTGATACCAACACGCCCAATCGTCCGCCGGATGCCGCCGCGCAACAAACCAACACAGTATCCGCGCCTGTTCCCTTCGCGGGTGAACAGGCCGAGCAACAGGCCATAGTGAGCATTCAAGCACTCTCGCCGCGCATCGTGCGTGTGCAACTTACTATGGGCAACCAGCCGACCCAAGCGGATGATTTGGGGATGTTGGCACCCAATTTCGCGGCACAATTTCAGCCTCCCGCGCAAGCCGAGATACACGAAACGGCTAGCGAAGTTACAGCGCATATCAACAGCATCACTGTTCGGTTACGGCGTGACCCTTTCGCTATCAGCATCGGTAGCACCGAGGTTGCGGGGGCCGAGGTCGAGACGGCGCTGGATGATCGGAATGTGCATGGTATGCTTAACACACCACCTCCTGGCGTGATGGGCCATGTTGGTGAGCTTTCGGGAGCGTATTGGTCATGGAGCTTGACGCCCGATGAACACCTGTATGGCCTGGGCGAACATTTCACGCCGCTCGATCATCGTGGCGAACAGATCACGCTGTGGGATACCGATGCCTGGGGAACGACGAGCCAATCTTCCTATAAGTATGTGCCGTTCTTGCAATCCTCGCGTGGCTATGGCCTCTTTTTCCATACATCCACGCCTATCACGGTGCAAGCCGGCGCACCATCAATGCGCTCGGCGCTAGTCTGCATGCACGCGCCTACACTCGATCTCTTCATCGTTTTTGGCAAGACGCCGAAAGCAGTATTGAGCGAATATACGTTACTTACGGGTAGAGCGACGATGCCACCGCGCTGGGCTTTCGGCGTCTGGCTCTCGCGTTGCCGTTATCAGACACGTGCTGAGGTTGAGGAGGTTGCGCGTCGCGCCCGCGCCGAGGATGTTCCCTGCGATGTGCTACATATCGACCCTGCTTGGCTGGAACGTCCCGGCCTCTCGTGCGACTTCGTTTCTAACGAGCAGGCTTTTTCCGATCTGGCTGGCATGGTGCGTACATTGGGTGAGCAGGGCTTCAAAATCTCTCTGTGGGAACTGCCGTATGTGACCTCACAATCAAGACGCTATCAAGAGGCGGCAGAGGCAGGTTATTTCTTGAAAGATGAGCAGGGTGAGCCAATCTGCGCCGACTTTGGCACACCACCAGCTGATGGGCATACTCGCGCCGTTCTCGATTTCACTAATCCTGCCGCCCGTACATGGTGGCAAGATCAGCATCGTCCGTGGTTGCGGGCCGGTGTCGGCGTCTTCAAGACCGATTTTGGCGAAGGTGTACCACTAGCGGCACGCGCATGGAACGGCATGACAGGCGCAGAGCTACATAATCTTTATCCTTTACTCTATACAGCAACCGTCCACGAAGTCATTACGCAGGAGACGGGACGACCGGGGATGGTATGGGGACGTTCTGGCTGGGCTGGCATTCAGCGTTATCCGGCACAATGGGGCGGCGATCCCAAGACGGATGCCTGGGCCATGCGCTCCTCGCTATGGGGTGGTCTGAGCATGGCATTGAGCGCCCCTGGTATCTGGTCGCACGACATCGGTGGCTTCTATGGCCCACCGCCTTCGCCAGAGCTGTACATTCGTTGGACACAATTTGGCATGTTCTCGCCGCTGACACGCGCTCACGGCACCACGCCACGCGAACCGTGGGAGTTCGGCTCACAGGCACTCGCTGTCTTCCGCCGCTACGCCAAATTGCGTACACGGCTCAATCCTTATCTGTACGCGATGGCTTGGGAGACACACACGCACGGTTTGCCTATGTTGCGCCCACTCATGCTGGAATTTCCAGATGATTCTGCGACGGCACGTATCGATGATAGCTATCTGCTTGGCAACGCTTTACTGGTCGCGCCCATTTTCAGCGACTCGCCTGAACCAGTGGTCCGTCAACTCTATTTGCCACAAGGTGAATGGATTGATTTCTGGACAGACGAGCGCCATAAAGGTGGCCGCTACATCACGCGCATCTCGCCACTGGATACCATGCCGGTCTATGTACGCGCTGGTAGTATGCTCCCCCTCGGTCCAGAACGTTCTTTTGTTGGCGATAACGCACCCGACGATCTGACACTAGAGGTTTATACGGGCGCGGAGGGCGATGCTCGTGTTATTTGGGATGCCGAGGGTAGCGCGACCGAACTGCGACTGCGCCATGATAAGCATAGCTGGTCGCTCACTATTCAAGGGCAGCATACGGCGAATTGGATGGTGCGCTGGCATACAGAAATAGGTGTGAGCGAGCAAATTCTGGGACGTTTGGACACTACAATCGTGCGATTGTAAAAAGCAACCGATCATCAGTTCGTGGTACGATAACGGATAAGATATTGTTTACGGTTTAACCCGTCTTGTACCCTGGAAGGATGCTCGTTTGCTTAGCACATCTACGTCACTTCGCACTGGATGGTATGTAAAATCGCACGATACGGCGCTCAGCTTCGATGATAACTTTCGTCAACATGATGGCTGGCTACCAGCAGAGGTTCCTGGAACCATCCACCAGGATTTGCTGACCGCCGGTCGCATTTCCGACCCCTATTTCGGCACCAACGAACTGGATGTGCAATGGGTCGGTGAACGCGATTGGCTTTATCGCTGCACGTTTGATCTTTCTTCCCAAATGCATGAGATGCAACATGTAGATTTATGTTTCGATGGCCTGGATACCTTTGCTACTGTCTGGCTGAACGGTACGCAAATTCTGGTCAGCGAGAACATGTTTGTGCCTCAGCGTATCGCCGTCAAACACTTGCTACATACCGCAGAGAATGAATTACGCATTCATTTTGCCTCAGCTCTCTTGCGTGGCAAAGCATTAGAGAAACAATATGGCAAACGTCCAGCCTGGAATGGTGATGTCAGCCGCGTCTACGTGCGCAAAGCGCAATATCACTATGGCTGGGATTGGGGACCATGCCTGCTCACCGCTGGTCTCTGGCAAGATGTGCGCATCGAAAGCTACGATGCACGTATTACTAACTTACATTGTCCCGCCGCCGTCGCCGACGATCTCAGCAGCGCGACTTTACCTGTTACGCTCACATTAGCCCAAAACGCAACACAATCGCCATATTTGAACGTGATGCTCACACTTTTTGACGCCAACGATCAACCACTAGCTAGCACAACAACACCGGTAACAGCTTCACAAATTACGCACGCATTTACTATCGAGCAGCCACAACTCTGGTGGCCTAACGGCTATGGAGAACAACCGCGTTATCGCCTGCAAGCTGTGTTAAAGCAAGATGAGACTGCGCTTGATAGTGTTGAGACATGCATAGGACTACGTCACTTGCGTCTGGTGCAACAGCCAGTAGAAGGTGAACCAGGCACAACTTTTTTCTTCGAGATCAATAACACGCCGATTTTTTGTGGTGGAGCGAACTGGATTCCCGATGACCTGCTCGTGCCGCGTGTCACACCTGAACGCTATCGCGCCAATCTGGAGCGTGCTGCCGCCGCACACATGACAATGCTTCGCGTCTGGGGTGGTGGTATTTATGAACAAGACATTTTCTACGATCTATGTGATGAGCTTGGCTTGCTCGTCTGGCAAGATTTCATGTTCGCCTGTGGCATGTATCCGGCCCATGCGGAATTTCAAGCCAGTGTGCGCCAGGAGGCTGAAGCGGCGGTACGTCGCCTGCGCCATCATCCCTGTCTCGCGCTCTGGTGCGGCAATAACGAGGATTATTCAATAGCTGAATCGGTAGGGCAGATTCAAGGCGATTTTCCGGCACGCGCCATCTATGAGCAGTTGTTACCCTCCGTGTGCGCCGAACTTGACCCGACACGCCCTTACTGGCCTGGCAGTCCCTACGGCGGTAGCTCTAGCGGCGATCCGACGATTGGCGACCGCCATACCTGGGAAGTCTGGCATGGACCGGTCGCGCCCTATCAGAACTATGATCAGTATTGGGGGCGTTTCGTGAGCGAATTTGGTCTGGAAGCTGCACCCGCGCTCAGCACCATCTACTCGTTCACGACACCAGAGGAACGGTACGCGCAGAGTCACACCTTTGAGCATCATAACAAATCGACCGACGGCACACGTCGCCTGGCGATCTACCTGAATGATAATATTCGTTATCCAGCGACGCTTGAGGAGTATGTCTACGGCACACAATTTTTGCAAGCCGAGGCAATGGCACACGCGATACGTGCATGGCGACGGCGCTGGGGTACCACGAAGCAGTACGCCGTAGCCGGTGCGCTGGTCTGGCAACTGAACGATTGCTGGCCCGTCACAAGTTGGGCAATCATCGACTCTGAGTTACACGCTAAGCCAGCCTACTACACAATCAAACGCGAACTAGCTCCGCTCGGCATCGGATTGAAGCGCAGCGGCGAGCAGTGTGAGGTCTGGGCAGTCAATAGTACGCTACAGGATGGCGAGGCCACACTACGGCTGCAAAGCTGGACACTGGACGGGCAACCAATTGAAGAGAGCAAACAATCCGTTATACTGGCTGCGAACACGGCTACCGAACTGGCTCCATGCCCATTCCGTCTGGCAACCGATCACGTTTTGAGCGCACAACTTATTCAGCATAGACAAGTTGTGGCACGGGCAAGCGCATGGCATGAGCCGTTCAAGTATCTTGCGTTACCACATCCTGGTATCACCGTCACACCGACTGGTGAGGATAGCGTGGTCGTGCGAACAGAGCGGCCCGCCAAAGGGGTCGTTCTCAGCACTGACGCGCCACTACTCTGGAGCGATAACATGCTAGACATTTTCCCTGATGATGCGCAGACGCTGAAAGCTCCTGGCCTCGGCTCGATGTCCATTAATGTGAACTGGTTACATTAACGAGCATGGCACCCGTGACATGGATACTATGTTACGGGTGCCATGCTCACCTTGAGAATGCCAGCATCTCCCCATCGAGAGGAATGCGCACCTGCTTTGTCAAACCTTCTTCCTCTACTTTAGCTCTCAAGGCTGCACGGCTAAGACGGCAGTGATTGATAACTTCCATATGCACTGCGATGATT
>JAJZEJ010000471.1 GCA_021828635.1 Chloroflexota bacterium | reverse complement strand
TGACTAGTCAGTCGTGCCACACCTGCGCAAATAGCGGCAGTGACGCCGGTCTCCGCCGTCTCACGGGCGACACGCAACGCATTTTTGATGGCCTTCGCATTCGAGCGACCATGCGCAATAATCGACACACCGTTGACGCCCAGCAGTGGCACTCCGCCATATTCGGCATAGTCCAGGCGTTTGAAGGTACTACGCAGACCGGGACGCAGAATAGCGCCTGCCAGCTTACTCAGTGGGGTGCTGGTCATCTGAGCGCGTACCAGCCCAATCAGGGTTTCCGCCAGTCCTTCGCTCAATTTTAGCACCACATTTCCCACAAAGCCATCGCAGACCACTACATCGACCGCGCCTGCTGGAATATCGCGTCCCTCGACATTGCCGATGAAGTTGATCCCCAACGTTTGAGCATACGTGCGCAAGAGGTGGTGGGCCTCGATGACCTGCTTATTGCCCTTCGTATCCTCTTCGCCATTTGAGAGTAGCGCGACACGGGGTGACGGTATGTGGAAGACGCGCTCCATATAAATAGAACCCATCAGCGCGAATTGGAGCAAATATTCTGGCTTGCAATCGGTATTGGCACCCACATCCAGCACCAGACTGGGCTGTTTGGCTGTTGGGAAGATGCCGCCGAGTGCCGGACGTTCGATGCCGTTGATGCGCTTGAGCGTAAGAAGCGAGGTTGCCATCATCGCGCCGCTATTGCCGGCCGAGACAGCGCCCACCGCTGTGCTATCGCGTACCAGTTGCAGTGCCAGGGCCATCGAGGATTGCTTTTTACGGCGCACGGCATCGGCGGGATGTTCATCCATCTCAATCACTTCGTCGGTATGGACAACCGGAAGATCAAGACCAGTCGTATCATGTTTCGCCAATTCCGCATGGATCGCCTCTTCGCGTCCCACAAGATGAACGGCAATGCCATATTCACGGGCAGCTTGCACCGCTCCCGCGACAATCTCGGCGGGCGCTTGATCGCCACCCATAGCATCAAGTGCGACGCGAATGCGGTCGCTCATGCCATTCTCCCTTCGGGTTCACCAATCGTCTTTTTGACAAGATCGACCAATTTATCCAGGTCAAACGGCTTATAGACAATCTGCACCACGCCTGCGTCCCGAAACTCTTGTTCCTCGCGGCCCGCCTCTAAATAAGCGGTGACAATGATAACTGGAATGGGGTGATCGGTTGCGCCCATCCGCATCAATTTTAGTTCGTCGCGCCCATCCAGGTAGGGCATCATTATATCCAGCAAGATCAAGTCGGGTTGATGCTCGCGCACCGCGTCATAGAAGCGCACGCTCTGCGTCATCATGTATGTCTCATAGCCTTCGTCCGCCAATGCCTCTGTCAGCAGATCAGCAATCGTCGGTTCATCATCCATTATTAATATTTTCTTTGCCATGCCATCAGACCTGCTTCCCTCACTTGAGCTACTTATGAGTACCATCATGCACATGCATATGGAACGCACATACACGCACTATTATAGCATGTCCTTCGACACCATGTCTGTCTAAAATAGCATTTTAGGACTTCTTGCTATAGGCTCAACTTTGTTCTTAGGTTTGGAATGTGTCGAGGATGCTACTTTTGGTTCTACGGCCTCTTAAACACTTTTATATCCTCTTCCTCAGAAGGTATATCCATTTCTTTAGGTAGATACCAGGAAAAGTCAAAATGGTTGCATGTCAGTAGTATCAGACTAACTGTGTATAATTTGCACATAGATTGATACCAAATTTGCCTTGACATCTGCAACTATCATTGGGTATACTGTGGAAAACAACTATCACATTCACAACCAAATATGTGCAGAGATGCTCTCATCAAGAGAGGTGGAGGGAAACGGCCCGACGAAGCCCGGCAACCCGCTTGCGAAGATGCAGGAAGGGTGCCAATTCCGGCGGAATATTCCGCAAGATGAGGGGAATGAGCGCACCAGACGCCAGACCCCTGACTATGCAGGGGTTTTTTATTGCGCTGCACATTGTGTACCTTACAAGTCAAGTTAACAATGAAACGACACTGAAGAGGACGAGTAAACGAGACGGATGGTTCCAGAGAGTTGACGTTGCTGCGATGTCAGCACCACACCGACGTTGAATATGACCTCTGAGTCGCAGATTGAAAACCATTAATTGTAGGGGTATCCCTTGTGGGTACCCTGAACGAGCAGGCGAGTAGATCATGCCGTATAGCCACGTTACAGGCCAGAGTCAGAATATGATGTAGGGGCCGATTCCACCAGTTTCACGGCATCTGACCGTGTCCGCCTTGCCCGTGTATAGCAACTTGAAAGAGAGACATCATTTCCGACTCAAAAGGTCAGTATCGTGAGATGCTGGCAAACCAGGGTGGTACCGCGAAGACGTTTACCCCTCGCCCCTGCTGGGTAGAGGGGTTTTTTTGTACTCATTTTTCAGTTTTTTAGAAGGGAGCGTATGCGATGGTGATACAATATGAGACACCGCATAAACAGGTAGTTCGGGCAAAGGCGCATACAACGCCGAACACGCAGGCATGGCACCCACAAGGGATGCCACTACCTGTAGTGACACCCCTTGTGGGTGCCATGCCCACGGGTACCCTGCCTGCTTACCGGAACGCGACCTATACCTTCGACAACCTGCCATTGCAGCGCGGTGGGCAGTTCGGACCGGTCACGGTAGCCTATGAGACGTGGGGAACGCTTAACGCAGAGGGAACAAATGCCATACTCATCACACATGCCCTCACTGGTAGCGCCCACGCCCATGACGCTGAGCATCCAGATGATACGAAAATCGCGTGGTGGAACCCCTTAATCGGTCCAGGGCGTCCCATCGACACTACGCGCTACTTCGTGATCTGCTCGAATGTGCTGGGCAGTTGCTACGGCAGCACCGGCCCTTCTTCGCCAGACCCGCGCACAGAGCGTCCATATGGCATGCGCTTTCCGGTGATTACCATTCGTGACATGGTACATGCGCAACACGCATTGCTAGATTATCTGGGTGTACAAGAATTAGCTCTCGTCGTTGGCGGCTCCATTGGTGGTCAGCAAGCGTTAGAATGGGCCGTCACCTACCCCGACATGGTGCGCAAAGTGGCAGTCATCGCGGCGACAGCAGCCCTTACAGCGCAAGCCGTGGCCTTTAGCGAGGTTGAGAGGCAGGCGATCATGGCCGATCCGTCCTGGCAGGATGGCGATTACGCAGCCGAACAGGGACCAACGACGGGGTTGGCTATCGCACGCATGCTCGCTATGATCACCTATCAGAGCGAAGAAGCGATGGAATTACGCTTCTCTCGTAAACTGGCACGCAATACAGCCGTGACTTCACCCAGTGGGGCAAACGATCTTGGCGAACGCTTTGATGTTGAAGGCTACCTGTATTATCAAGGAGAACAACTCGCGCATCGCTTCGATGCCAATAGCTACTTGTATCTCAGCCGCGCAATGGATCTCTATGATGTCAGCGAGGGTTATGCATCGCTAGATGAGGCGCTACGCCGTTTGCGCGGCAAAGCCTTATTCGTCGGTATCCGTTCAGATTTTCTCTTTCCAGCCGCGCATGTGCGCTGGCTCGCCAATCGCGTGCGTTCTCTCGGCGGAGACGCCACTTATATAGAACTTGACTCGCCGCACGGCCACGATGCTTTCCTCAAAGAATGGCAGCAAATGACCGATGCCCTATACCAGATTGTAACGGATTAATACGATCTCGACCTTCATGGACAACTACAGTGGTTATCCATCAAAAAAGGAGTAACAACACCTATGGCTCTTAACAGTAATCGTAGCTATGGCTTCGAGACGCTCTCGCTTCATGCAGGACAGGAGACAGCCGATAGCGCCACCAACGCCCGTGCCGTTCCTATCTATCAAACCACGTCGTATGTATTTGATAGCCCGGAACATGCCGCCAATCTCTTTGGCCTCAAGCAGTTCGGCAATATTTACACCCGTATTATGAACCCGACCCACGATGCTTTCGAGCGGCGTATCGCGGCACTAGAGGGTGGCGTTGGCGCGTTGGCCGCCTCTTCCGGTCAGGCAGCCGAGACGATGGCTATTCTGAATATCGCCGGGGCGGGTGACGAGATTGTCTCATCGGCCAGCCTGTACGGCGGCACCTATAATCTCTTCCACTACACGCTACCCAAGCTCGGCATCACCACACGCATCGTCGATGGACGCGAGCCGGAGAATTTCCGCGCTGCCATCAACGAGCATACAAAGGCTATCTACGCCGAGACGGTGGGCAACCCACGCCTGGATACGCTAGACATCCGCGCTGTCGCCGACATCGCGCATGAGCATGGCCTTCCGCTCATCATCGACAACACCGTTCCAACGCCCTATCTGGTACAACCATTGAAACACGGAGCCGATATCGTGGTGCATTCAGCCACCAAGTTCATCGGTGGTCATGGCACAGCTATCGGTGGCGTCATCGTCGATGGTGGCACATTCGATTGGGCGGCTAGTGGACGCTTCCCCGACTTGACCGAGCCTGACCCGTCCTATCATGGCTTGCGCTATGTCGAAGCATTCGGCCCATTGGCCTACATCTTAAAGGCGCGTGTCCAGCTACTCCGAGATCTCGGTGCGGCCACCACACCGTTCAATGCCTGGCTCTTCCTGCAAGGTCTGGAGACGTTGCCACTACGCATGGAGCGCCACAGCCAAAACGCGCAGCGCGTGGCCGAGTTCTTGGAATCGCATCCCGCCGTCAGTTGGGTCAGCTATCCCGGTCTCAAGAGCCATCCGCAGCACGCGCTGGCCGAGAAGTACTTCACGCATGGCTACGGTGCCATTCTGGGTTTTGGCATCAAGGGTGGCCTGGAGGCTGGCAAACGGCTCATCGGCCACGTCGAACTCTTCTCGCATCTCGCCAATATCGGCGATGCCAAGTCGCTAATCATTCATCCGGCCAGCACCACACACTCGCAGCTCTCATCTGAAGAGCAAGAGGCAACTGGTGTTACGCCCGATTTCGTTCGTCTCTCCATCGGTCTGGAGACGGTTGAAGACCTGCTTGACGATCTCGATCAAGCCCTGAATGCCGCTGTCGCTGAATCCAGCACACCGGCTACCGCTTAGTCGTTCGCTTTATGGTCTTGCACGAGTCATTCGTGCAAGACCCACATGGAAAAGGATGCTGGTGGTTTTATCATGAGAGGTTCAGTCAGTGTACTTAAATTTGGTGGTACGTCTGTAGGCAACGGTGAACGCATCCGGCAGGTGGCAAGCATTATTGCCACCACCCGTAGCGAGCCTGAAGAGCATTTTCCTGTCGTCGTCGTCTCAGCCATGTCCGGCATTACCGATCAACTGCTGCGCATTGCACGCTATGCTAGCACTGGTGAGGACGCAATGTGCGAACAGGAATGTACCGCGTTGCGTCAGAAGCATTTTGACGCGATTACGCAGGCTATTCAGAATACCGAGCGCCAAACAGGGGTGCGCCGCGACTTAGAAAGCGCACTAACACGGCTGAGCGATGATATTGCCACCTTGCGTCACGCGAGCAAGCAAGGACACGATCTCACCTTGCCAACCGCCGCAGTCGCCTCGTGGGGCGAGCGGCTCTCTATCTTGATCGTCGCCGGAGCCGCATGTGACCTGGGCATTGAGGCTGAAGCGATTCGGCAAGAGATCATCGTTACTGAGCAGCCACATGGGAGTGCGGCTCCTGGCACAGTGATTGGCGCAGACCCACTAACCGACGAGACCCGCGCCAAAGCACAAGCACTCGTCTATCCCCTGGTGGAGCGCGGCATTGTACCCGTTGCCGCCGGTTTTATTGGGCGCACCCTAACCGGTCACGTCGTTACGCTTGGCCGTAACGGCTCGGATTATTCGGCAACAGTCATCGGAGCTGCCCTCGATTGCGCGGAAGTCACAATCTATACCGATGTCGATGGCGTGCTGACGGCTGACCCACGTTTGGTTGCCAATGCGCGTCTCTTACCCAGCCTCTCGTATGCCGAGGCCGCACGTCTCTCGTGGTTCGGCGCAAAAGTGCTACATCCACGCACGCTGATCCCGATTGCGCCACGCCATATTCCTGTGCGTGTGCGCAATACCTTCCGCCCACAGGTGCGCGGCACCATCGTCGGGTCAGAGGGCCATATCCCCGGCGGCGCTACCGCCATCACCATTCGCCGCCGTCTGGCCCTGATTACCGTTGAAAGTACCGACCTGTTTGGAGCGCCGGAGAACGCGGGTCAGGTCTTTGAATTGGCTGCGCGTGCCGGAGCCGCACCGGTTGCCATCTGCTCTTCATCCGGCCATCATCTCTCTTTTGTGGTCGAGGAACAAGCCGCCGATACTGTAGTAGCCTTGTTACAACACAACATGGACAACAATGAGTGGCAGGTACGCGCACGCAAGGGCTTGGCGGCTTGTGCCTGCATCGGCTCTGGCTTCATCGCCGACCCGATGAGTCCCGCCCGCGCCGTGACTGCACTAGCCCGCGAACGTATCCCCGTCGTCACACAGGGCGCGTCAGAGCTTGGCATCACGCTCATCGTGGCCGATAAAGATAGCGAACGCGCCCTGCGTTGTCTGCACCGTGACCTGATCGCGCCGGTTATTCCATTAGTGCGTCATGCACACACACAGCGTGAAAGAAAACGGGAGGTCCGCTAATGTCTCAAGCTGTACCATCATCGCGTATCCCCGTCGCTGTACTGGGCGCAACCGGCATGGTCGGGCAACGCTTCATCGAATTGCTGCAAGACCATCCCTGGTTCGAGCTGGTCGCCGTCGCGGCCTCAGAGAAGCATGATGGGCGTCCCTATGCCGCAGCCACCAGCTGGCGCTTGCCCAATAGCGAGCTACCGACCTCCGTAGCCAGCTTGCCGGTCGTGCCATGCCGACCAGAGGCACTTTCCGGCGTCAAGATTGCCTTCTCGGCCCTCCCAGGCGAGGCGGCTGGTGAGGTCGAACTGGCACTGGCCCAGGCTGGCATCAACGTCTTTAGCAACGCCAAAAACTATCGTATGACGCCCGATGTGCCACTGCTGATTCCAGAGGTCAACGCCGATCATGCCGCCGCCGTGCTGGAACAGCGCAAGCGGCGCGGTTGGTCCGGCTGCATCGTCACCAACGCCAACTGTTCGGCAACCCCGCTCGTGATGGCACTCAAGCCAATTCAGCAGCAATTCGGCGTGCGCAAGGTTATGATTACAACAATGCAGGCCATCTCTGGCGCTGGTTATCCAGGTCTGCCCTCGTATGACATCCTTGATAACGTCATTCCGTATATTGGCGGTGAAGAGGAGAAGTTGGAAAGCGAGACGCTCAAGATGCTCGGCACGTGGCAAGAGGGACAGGGCTTCGTCGATGCGCCGATGGTGGTCAGCGCACATTGTAATCGTGTGCCAACACGCGAGGGCCATTTAGAGTGTGCCAGCATCGAGCTTGAGCATTCTGCCAGCGTAGAGGAGATCATCGCAGCCTGGGAGAGCTACACGCCGGAGCCACAACAACTCAAGCTGCCCAGCGCACCCACGCATGCCCTGCTCTATCGGCGTGAGATCGACCGCCCGCAAACAGTTCGTGACCGTGATGCAGGCAATGGCATGAGCGTCACACTTGGTCGTCTGCGCCCCTGTCCTATCCTGAGCTACAAATTCGTCATGCTCGCCCACAACACCATTCGCGGTGCCGCCGGTGGCTCGGTGCTGAATGCCGAATTGTGCGTGAGCCAGGGAATTATATAAAAACACCCTGCTTCTAAAAAGCTAGCCGAAAAAGTTTGTAATAGCTTTTCTGGCTAGCTTTTTTATATTTGAGGGAGCTTATCTCCAAAGGTTCTGTTGATTTTTCTTAGCTGGTGTCGAAGGTCTGCTCTTTGGAGTGAACCCCAGATACTAGACCAACCCCAAAGTCAATGTTGCACTTCTTGATAATAAACCGCTTCAAACTCGACA
>JAJZEJ010000077.1 GCA_021828635.1 Chloroflexota bacterium | reverse complement strand
GGCAGCGGCAAAAACGTTGGTCAGCCAGCTACAGCAGCAGATTACACAGATAGAACATGCGGTAGCTGGAAAACCCGCACCGACCGTGTTGCTTGAAGTTGATGATAGTAGCCCTGGCAAGCCCTATGTCTTCGGTGGCACCTCGTTTGGCGATGAACTGGCCCAGGATGCCGATGCCACCAATATCTTCCACAAGAATAGCACCAACGGCGGCTATCCACAGGTGACGGATGAAGCGGTCATCAGTGCCAACCCGCAATACATCATTCTCACCGAAGACCCAGCCTATGGTGGCAACCCTGCCCTGGTCTACCAGCGCCCAAACTGGGGGGGCATCGCCGCCGTTAAAGACCATCATGTGTATCGTATTAATGCCGACATCATGCAGCGTCCTGGCCCACGCCTGGTAGAGGGTCTACGCTGTCTGGCGCAGATTGTCCATCCCGACGCTTTTAGCGGCTCTCTGCCCGCTTATTGCACAGCTTCGGTATAGTTTAAGACAAGCGATAGATGAAGCCGGGGCCACCCAGCACCATGCCACCATCTACGTCTATACAAGTATCATTGGCATAGACGAATGGTTCGATAATGTGTTTGGGCTGGCCTCCCTTGATGAGATGAATAGGAGTATGGCCGTGAATAATGCGCTGACCACCAAAGATGTTGAGGAAGCGCCGCGCAAATTCGGTACCAGCTAATTCATGATAGAAGGCACCACGCCGTGCGAACTCTTCCAACAGTTCCTCCCAGGACAAAGCATCGCTGCGATGGAGCAATTTACCAATTGTGGCATTCACCTCTTCCACCGAACGGCCATATTTGATATAGAAGGGCGCGTCGGCATGGAAGAGTAAATAATCTCCGACGCGCATCATCAATGGTAGATCGGCGAGCCACTCCAGATGCTGATGCGTCAGGCTCGCCAGGTCTTTGCGATTGCCGCCATTTTGCTTCCAGCGCGTAATGAAGTTACTGCCCAGGCCAGTTGAACGGCGTCCAAAGCGGTAGGCACCGAGGAGCAGCATTTCATGATTACCCAAGACAGACGCGACCTGCCCGCCTGCCTGCTCGGCCTCTGTTTGTAGGCGCATGACCAGATCAATGACCGGCACACCATCGGGGCCACGGTCTACAAAATCGCCCATGAACCAGAGAACCGACGAACCAGCCGCCCAATGCATGTCTTTCGTCACCAATCCAGCATGGTGCAACAGGTATTGCAGCTTTTTTAACTGACCATGAATATCACCAATGACATAAAGAGACGAAGGATGTGGTATTTGGGAAGGCGTCTGCATGTATCTCCTGCATTATTTCATTACTCGCTGCGCGTACTGGCCCAAAACTCCAACAGGTCGCTTTTGGTGACAATACCTTCCAATAGCTGATTGTTCATTACGGCAACCGCCGATTGACCACTGCTAAACAAGGTATAGGCGTCACGCGCGGGTGCATCAGCTTCTAATTGCGGGAACGGTGGTCCCTGCACCTGCTTCACCGCCGATGAAGCCAGTGGCTCACCACTGGCGAGGCGACGGAGCAGCAAATCCTCGGTCAGGCTACCGACCATGTAGCCATTCTCTATTACCGGCGTCTGGCTAATACCGTAACGGCGCAACAGTTCAACCGCATCGGCCACCGAATCTGTGGGACTGACACTAACAACCAATGGCATACTGCGCGTGTGATTGCGCCGATAAGATAGCACATCACGTAGAGTCGATTGCTCGGTCTCCACCGACATCAGCAGGTTATTCTCACGCATCCAGGTATCATTAAAGACTTTGCTGAGATAACCGCGCCCAGTGTCCGGCAATAATACAACGACCACATCGTTCGGCGTCAGATGTTTTGCATAGGTAAGTGCCGCCGCCAGTGCCGTACCAGCTGAGCCGCCCGTCAGAATGCCCTCTTCGCGTGCCAGGCGTCGCGCCCAGTAGAACGAGGTACGATCATCGATGCGCACAAACTCATCGACCAGGGTGGGATCATAGTTATGCGGATAGATATCCATGCCAATACCCTCAACTTTATAGGGCTTAGGCGTATCACCAGAATAGATCGAGCCAGGAGGGTCTGCGCCAATAATCTTGATCGCTGGGTTCTGTTCTTTGAGATAACGTGCCGTACCAGATATTGTGCCACCGGTGCCGATACCTGCGACAAAGGCTGTGATACGCCCCGCTGTTGCTTGCCAGATTTCTGGTCCGGTTGTCGCATAGTGCGTGGCAGGATTGGCAGGGTTGGCATATTGATCGGGGCAACAGGCTCCAGGGATTTCTTTTGCCAATCGATAAGCAACGTTTTTGTAATATTCCGGCGACTCATGAGTAACGCTGCTGGGGCAGATCACCACTTCCGCACCATAGGCACGTAGCAGGCTACGTTTCTCCTCGCTGGCCTTATCGGTCATCACAAAGATACAGTGATAGCCTTTGATGGCGGCGGCAATCGCCAAGCCATGACCAGTATTGCCGCTGGTCGGCTCAACAATCGTGCCGCCGGGCCGCAAGAGACCTTTTTTCTCACAATCATCAATCATTGCTGGCCCAATGCGATCTTTGACACTGCCGCCAGGATTGAACATCTCCATCTTTGCCAGCACCAACGGCGGCACATCGCTCGCAATATGATTGAGCTTAATCAGCGGTGTGTTACCAACTAAATCCAGCATAGAGTTATAATAATGCATCTCACCCATCGCTGGGTCTGAATTTTCACTCACAGTCTACCTCTTCTTCTGTCGTATGTATCAGACATGCAGCTATCGCTACGTGATATAGGCTTGGAATTTCGCACGCAGAAACGACGCGAATACGATAGTATAGCACACAGAAAACTCGTGAGACATCCGTAGTTGGTCAAAATATTTGCGGCTCAGGGCAAGCTGATCTGTGCTATGCATCACGATTTGGAGGATCAAGAGAGTTTATGGCCGTGGATGCGTAGTATAAGCATAAATTGATTCACCGCGAAGGTAGGCCATTCTTCCAGGTTTATTTTGTTCGTCTGCGCACCACGATATTCAAAAATACCCGCATCGGTCTTTCCTCCTGGACCAACCTTTTCTGTCTTAGTCCCAAATTCACCCAGACTATCAGGGGTCTTTATTTCTCTAAGTTTGTCGCTACCAGAAACAATTCCCAACAACCAATCCAGTACAGTTATACCTGCATGTGTCTCCATCCCTTTGATCTGGGCATAAAGTTTTGTTTGGTTGGTATGTAATTCCTTGAGTTCGTCTAGATGCTTTTTTTCTTCTGCGGCAGGACTGCTAGCCTTCGAGATACTTGCGTTCACAGCTTCAAGCCGTGCCTCTACCTCTCCCAACTCCGCACGCAAAGAGGCATGTTCCATCATTTCGTCATCACCTTCCACAACACCCTTGCTCAGCATATCTTCCTTTGCCCGCGAGGGATCAAGGCCAGCAAAATTCATCACATCTTCTACCCATTTACGAGCATCTTTCTGGTAGAGCTTCTTCTTGTCGTCCTCAATCAAATTGAAAAGCCCTACGAAGTTTGTTCGTGCTAACAGAGGCTCAGCGATGATCTTTGGATAACTGAGAGCCGGACCAGTATCCTTCTTCGAATCTTTAAGTCCGCGCTGCAAGTACTGCTTCATGATAACGAGCAGACCCTTGAGTTTAGGATATTGATCAATAGGTGCATTACCAGGATCCAGAGTTTTGTCTTTGTCGCCTTGCGCTTTGAGATATGCGGGGATGGCAGCCAGATCAAGTCCAAGTGTTACCTGTGGGCCAGCCCGCAACTCCTTATCAGGTGTAATAAGATAATCAATATCAGATGGTACACCCGTTACCTCATTTAATTGGAAGGGAGCCTGCTTATGCTCTAGAAATTTTCTGCCCAGAGTGAGCATCTGATTCATCGTCCCAAGTAACAGTGTCAAGCCCTCCTGGCTTTCAGGAATGGGAGGATGGATAATAAACTCGATCTCTGACTGGCTACCAGCCTCATCTGCCTCTAATTTGAAATTTGGATAGGTTGCGCTACCAATAGGGTCTTTCTTTTTGAGGGCATGCCTTTTCACTTCTGATGCGTTCTGCTGATTATTGGCCGCGTCAGGGATTTTCTCTTCCTTTTCCACAAACCAGCCCGTTTCAAATTCATAGCCAACAGCTCGCTGAATCACCGGTTTCATCTGCATCGCACTTGATGGTTGAGCAGACCTATTAAGCGGCCTTTCCTCTACCTGAGCAGTTCCCGACCTGTTGCCCATCATATCCGCTTCTCGCTCTAATTCCTGATCGTCATTTATCACGAAGCTTTTCATCTGCAATGTTGGCTTCACGCGCCCTTGTTTTTGCTGTACCACGTGCCAGGCTTCATGGGGCAAATGCCGCTCCTGACCTGGCCCTACGTGAATCTCTGTTCCCTGAGTATAGGCCAGCGCCCCTACCTGCTCTGGCTGAGAAGAATTATAATGAACCTGAACATCATCCAATGAAAAACCTGAGAGGCTCTCGACGCCTACTTTTAGCTGATTGGGCAAACCAGTGGTATTGGCCTTGTGAGAAAGAGAGGTAGAAGGAGTGGTTTCAGCCTGAATGGATTTCTGCTGAAGAGGCAAAGAAGAAGGTGGAAGAGCATCTGAAGCATGCAAAGCAAGCTGTGTAAAGCTATGCATAACAGACAGTGCGGAAGATTGTTTTTCTGATTGTTCCCATGCCGCCGAATGAATGGGATTTGGATTCTGCACAACTGGCTCGAACGTGGATGACATAGGCTGTTTCTGATGACGTATTGAATAGAATGTACTCATGCCGATACCTTACCTTGCAATGAAAGATACCTGTCTTTACCTCTATAAGCAAGTATAGCAGAACAATATGCGCAATGGAAGAGCAACGAGGTGAATATTACCTGATAGGCAGCAATCGGACTCTATCTAACCCTGTTAGAGTCCCAGATCATGACACACAACACAGCCAGCCCAATGCAATAAAACCTGATGGCGTGGGCAGAGGGAAAAATCTGCTGGAAAGCTACCTCTTCCACCATTCGGCAGAAGATTGGGCGGCTTGCTCCAGTAGCCAGTGCCGTGCAACCTCCCCTTCAAGTCGTTCTGGTGCATTTTCTTTGCCAATATCAATCCAATCAACTTGCACACACTCCAAACCTCGCACACCAGCTAGTAGCGCGTTGCTAAAAACTGCACCCGTGAGGATTGCCCAAGCAAGGTTAGCCTTAACCAAAATGGTATCACGTAAATTGGCATGGCTCAAGTTTGCATGTTTCAAATTGGCATTCAGGAAAGTTGCATAACTCAAATCGGCATAACTCAGATTTGCCCACTCCAGATGTACACGATTAAAATCTGCTTTGATAAAGGTTGCATGAGCCATATCGGCATTTCGTAAATCTGCTTCTATTGCTTCAAACCGAACACCATCTACTTCACGCAAGCTCGCTCCAGAAAAATTAGCCTTCTTAGCCTCTGCTTTCACAAGCCGCGCTCTGTCCAACACTGCACCAACAAATGAGGTCTCATAAAGATTAGCATCCGCAAAATCTGTGCTTCGTAATATAGCACTCGCAAGGTTAGCACCTGCAAGGTTAGCCAATGATAGAACACGTCCTGACAAATCACACTCATGCAAATCAACATCCTGCCAATCAAGGATTGTTAGATCTCGTTCAGCGACCGCAAGCTGCTCTAACTGAGCAAGGGGAATAGGATGTATCATTAGCGTCTCCTCTGTTGCTCTATATTGTACACTTTACTCTCCTAGCAAAGTATATCCTATTAGTTACTATTTGACCAGCAAGAACTTAGGGCTAGCTAGGCCACCATAAAACGTTGCCTTCCAAACCAGCATCCTTGATGGCTTGGTTCAAACTTTGATGGTCTGCACCCGAAAGAAACGTATCATTGATAAGAACATTCTCTCCTTGACTCGCTTCTTTTTTAATTGTATCAAGAGCATCATTCACATTGAAAGGAGGTCTCATACCTGAACGCCAAGCTTTCACATCCCACTTCTGCCCATTTCCATCAGATGCTTCATAACGGGAATCGGTAGATGGTGTAAGGGGCCAGGGTATTTTACCTTCTTCTAATGCTCCTAACAAAGTTCCTGCTTCTTCTACACGTTTTGAGAGGTTCCGATCAGCTACAGGAGTACGTGTAGCGTAGTTCCCTCCATGTGCAGGATCATAAGAAGATAGAGCAACAAACATCTTGAATACAGCCAACGCCCCATACTTGTTAACCAGGTTAGGGTTAGCTTTGATTACATTAGCATATTGGGCAAGAAGTTGGCGCAGTTGAACCTCAGTCAAGTTCGGATTATCCTCGATGATAGCCCGAATGTCGTCAAGGCTGAGACCAAGAGAACCATAATCCGCATAGAGGCGTTTTGCCAAATCTTCTTGCGTCGGCGTGAGACTATTCTGTGGCCCTTGTACGGGGGGTATCATAGGAGTTGGTGCCACCTGCTTCGACGGTATTTTTGGCACCGTCGTGCTTTTCTGCTGCTTCTGGTGATCTTCAAGAGCATGCTGAATCAACAGATATAGCACTACAATAACTAGAATAAGCACCAGGATACCAATGATGATGAGAACTATTGGCAATAATGGTACATCTTCTGGCTCCCCGACAAGATCAGCGCCAGCAACACCTTCAATGGCTCGTTCCAGCCCTCCCACGGTCGGATCATCGAGGACAGATGGTGGCGGGGGAGCTATAGCAGCCATTTCAAAGCTCAGTACACCCAACGCGGCCATCGGTGCAGAAAGACTGTAAACTCTCCCCGGAGCTTGACTCAAAAAGTCACTAAAATGGCTGCTTAACGTTGCATGACGGCTCTGCTGTGTTTGCGCATGATCCACCATCATCGTGAAATAATGTTGATATTCTTGATGTGTATCCCACAAAGTGTCCGCCGCAGAACCACTATACGAGAATGCGCCACCACTTTGAAAAAGGTCTACCAGGTTTGCATTAATCTGTTGTGCGGTCTCTTGATGAAACTGCGCCATCTGCATCCATTGCATAGCAAGCTGAGTGACTGATGCATCAGCCGGTTTAATCGGAGCAACGATATAGTTGAGTAAGGTTGGATATGGGTCACCATACAAGATACCTATCATGCGGCGCAAAAAACCTGTGATCGAGAGACCAAATTGCGTTGCAGTTGAAAAAACGTTGATGCCATTGCTATCTAGATCATTGACCAGATTTTCCAGTTCATTAATTCCTGCTCCTGCGTCTTGAGCCAAGCTATCCACCGTATGTCCGGCAGCATACGCAATCTCACTAAAAAGAGACATGCAACTCTTTCATCCTTCTTTAACATATCGTTCAATCAAAAGGGGAGCGTAAAAGAGAGTTGAAAATCTTTTTCTCCGCGTTCATAAGCGTCCGCGGCAGCCTCCATAGCTTGAGCGAGCTGATAATAGTTATCGTAGAGCGTTTCAACAGCACCATTCCAGGGCATATTCGCATAGTCATGGCTAGCATGTAAATCTGCTGGTAGTCTATCCGCCGTAGATGTCATCTGCCTCCACAAATTCTGATGAGTAGTTTTCCGCTCGTCAAGTAGCGAGCGCAAGAGGCGAGCTTTCTCACGTAACACATCGGTTGAAACGGTAATGGTTGCCACATCATGCTCCTTTTTGGTTATCCCTCATAAAATTCATACATTTAACCAATGTATAGCACAACCATTAGCTATTTAAGCGTAGTAAAAATTTATGTCAGGGTGCGGGAATGATTGGTACAATCTTGATCTCATTGACTGATGAAGGGAAGTGGTCACTGCCAAAGGGGAGGCGAATCTGTACAGCACCTACACCTGGTTGCGTATTCAGGTAGGCCAGGGCCGCATCTGTCGTTGCGCCTTTAATTGTCTGTTGCCACTGCTCCAATTGTTGCGAGGAGAACATATATACCCAGGTACCATGCGCC
>JAJZEJ010000773.1 GCA_021828635.1 Chloroflexota bacterium | reverse complement strand
CTTCAGTTGCTTGAGAATGTCCTGTCCCGACATATCGCCCAGTTTAAGATCGAGAATGAGCAAGTCTGGTAGCAGGCTCTTTACGCGCTCGTAGGCATCACGCCCCTCTTGCAGAATGGAGACCTGGTATTGTTCGTCTTCCAAAACTCTGCGCATGAGATGTAGTAGTTCGTTTTTGTCGTCAACAACGAGTATTCTCTTTGTCACATCCAATCGGTGCCATCTTCCACATGTCGCGTCTGCTGGCTGTGGAGAAGGGACCGCCTCCTATTCCTGCTGTTCAAGCCTGCTGTCAGAGCGGCGCGGATAGAACAGCGTCTTTTGGTTTGAACACATTCACCAGTGTATCATGTTACATGGGATCAGACAAGAGAGTATGTTTCCTTTCCTAATACTAGGAATCATTGATCTTGCCGTCCCTTTACATGCTACCCTGTGGTATGAGGACGCTAGATGGCGCTGACATAGCGTGCGTGCCAAACTCATCACTAGTTGTTACCTTTAGTACGTCCTATAGCAGGGTAAGGATACAATGCTACAGATGAGAACACCTCTGAGTGCTTTATCAGTCTATAACACGAGTACGTATCGTGAATGGTAGCAATAAGGCGTGGCTGGATGGAAATCGGTAAGTAATGCATGGTGGTAAAAAGTGAGCGTGGTGGGGATCGAACCCACGGCAACCCGATTAAAAGTCGGATACTCTACCACTGAGTTACACGCTCACAGAGATTAGCTTCTTAGACGGGTTCATGCAGGTCTGATAAGTTGTTACATTAGCAGAGTCTTAGTTCCCGTCCACAAAAACCTTGTTCCCTACCGCAAGAGTATAGCATAGAGTCTTTATGCCGTCAAGATTCGATTCCCCCAATCCGGGGAAATGGGCCGGTTCACCGCGCCCATGCGGACGCGGTGAACCGGCCCCCTACTTCTGTATTCTAAAGGACATAGACCCTTTATGGCGATACTTCGTCGAGCCGTTTGTCTCTGGTAGAGATGCCGAATTGGGCTACCACCGAGGAAACGACCAGGAAGCCGCCAAAGATTAGGAAGGTAACTATTGGGCCAAGTGTGGGGATGAGCGGAGCAATCACCAGGATTCCCACACCGCCGCCGATATGTCCAATGCCATCCACGAGTGCGAAGCCGGTCGCACGTGCGCGTGTTGGATAGTTTTCCGCCGACCACGCCCAACACATCGGCACAAACAAATTGAAGCCAATGAACAGGATAAACGAGCCGATAGCCGCGAAGGCAAAATTACCGGTGCCACTGAGCGCGATAATCAAGCCACCTATAATGGTTAGCACGGCTGAAATAGGTAGCCAGTACTTGCGCTCCAGCGTCTCTCCATAAGCGTAGGCAAACAGGGCGACCGCGATGAAGCCGAACGTGCCGAAAGCGGCGATGAGTCCAGCTTCAGGGAGAGGATATTTCAGGCTGGTGAGTACCGTCGTTAACCCTGCACCAATACCATAGACGGTAATAAAGGAGATAAACCACATCAGCAGCAGGATGATTGTGCGTCGTAAGTAAAGCGGGTTGCCCAGAATTTCGGCATAGGTTGCGCCCGTCATGCTTGTGGAGGCCGCCAACTCTGAACCAATCGGCGGAAGTTGTGATATGTGGCGGAGCGCGTGATGCTCCATCGCACTGACAACTTTCTCGGCCTCTTCAATGCGTCCACGAGAGACGAGCCAGCGCGGCGACTCTGGCAGTTGGAAACGCAGGATAATACCAACCAGCGCCAGCAAAGCGCCGATGCCATACATCCAACGCCAGCCATCAGCAAAGGCGGGACCAGCTACAGCGAAGGGCAATCCCAGCGGAAAGGGCGTTGCTGGCGTAGTTAATAGTAGACCGAGCCAGATGCCGAGAAAGGAGCCAAGCGCGGACATGATAAAGATCATGGAGGTGTACTTCGCACGCCCATTGCTAGGAGCAACCTCGCCAATGTAGGATGCCACGAGAGCTAGGTCCGCACCCACGCCAATCCCTGTGATCGTGCGAGCAATCACGAAACCGGTATAGTCACCAACCAGCGCATTGTACAGCGAACCAATGCCTGTGATGAGCAGTGTGATGAGTAGCATGTCGCGTCGTCCAAAACGGTCCGCAAGCGGGGCCAGGAGCAGCGCACCAACGACGTAGCCAGACAAGTTGAGCAATAGGGGCAACCCTAGTGAATTGGCGGCGTTAAGCGGCGTGCAGCCACTTACGAGCGCGATACATGTCTGGACGAAGGAGACGTTAATGTCGAAGATGTCGAAGAATGTGAAGAGAAAGCCCGCGCCGATAATGCCGATGAACAGGTAAGACAGAGACCAGACAGGGATGCGATCTTGTCGTGCAACGATAGCAGCACCAGTGCTACCAGCACGGGGGACAGGTTGGGAGAGACCACTTGCTTCGGATGCCATAAAATACTCCTTTTTGTCTTCATCAAAGCGAAGACAGGATTGGCAATCGTGGTCTACGTGTGCAGACACGTTGCCCAACTTTTCCAACATCGGAAAATTGTTCGTCAACCAGGCATGGAATCCGTAGAGAGTTACCGTGTTAGAGAAAAGCGCATCCTCTGTGCTATACACGCCCAGATGCACATATCTCTTGTTGATAGGGGGAAGTAATACCTTCCAATCAATAAAAAGTTCAGCAGAGAAAACAAATTGTTCCCCTATTGGAACAATATACACAATAAAACTCAGCCTGTCAAGTGGAGGAGGTGAGGGACAGTGAGAAAGCGAGAAGTATCTACACATCAATTATCAAAAGGTATTGATGCGGTGAGAGGAAAGATTGTAGTTGTTTCATTCACTTGTTGTGCTACCAACAAGACGAAAGTTAGTAGGTGAGTAGAAGCCTATCGGCGACGACCTCTTTTTCAAGCGAGAGACCATCCATCTGAAATCGCTTTAACATGGATCGCCCACAGTTTACTAGAATTTCTCGCTCAAAAAGTCCTTTGGGAACAGGAATATCACAAATAAAGTTACCAGAGCGTTTTGTACCATCAATACTAAGAGCTACCCTTACGCCCCGTTGCTTGCACTGCCGAATTTCTTCAAGTAGTTGCCTGAGACTGAAACTTTGCGCCCCATACAAGATACTCTGACTGAATGTGTAAGGAGGATCACAATAAATTAAATCCCCTTCTTTTGCCGCCCTCATTGCCGCAGAATAATCCATATGCATAATTTTAGTACCGCTGGTAAGTGGATACCATTGATCGACCCGTTTTGCAAATGATTCAGGGGGCATAGGCTTGTGAATACCGCAAGGGGTAGACATATAGCCATCTCTTTTACGGAAGCGTACTACTCCTCCATAACACGTGCGGCAGAGAAACAGCAGGTCGGCCCCGTTAGGGTGGTTGTTATAGCTACTTTTTACCTGCTCGTATGCTACTACTTTTTCACTTTCTACTAGGTGTTGCCAACGTTCTCTATACCAACGTTTTACTGTTTCTGGATTATGTTGAAGCATTTGCCAGATTTCTACAAGCGGAATAAAGATATCAGAGACAACAGCATTTTGGGGTTCTAGTTCTGCCCAAACTGCTCCACTGCCTAAAAATGGTTCAAAGTAGGTATTGTAATCCTCTGGAAAATAAGAAACGATTTCACGGGCAAAACGCTGTTTATTCCCTATCCATTTTAATAATTGCGGCCTTTTGGGTTTTCCTGCTATGTCATCTATTTCTACATCATCATTTTCCTGTAAATTGTTTTGAAATATTCTTTGCCCTTCAACTTGATCAAATAATGATGGTTGTTGGATTTCAGCAATATCGGCATATGCATCTTTTGAAGTCATTACTGACGCCGATGGAGTGTCATCAACTTTCTTGCTTTTTTTGATGATTGATACATTCATCAATGAGGTGTTTCCGGTGATGTCCATTTCAGAGGAACCAAACAACGAATACTGCATAAGCATATCCCCACATGCAACTACGAAGACAATTAAATCCCTAATATATACATGTACATTTTATACGAAAATGGCTAAAGAAAGCTAGGTCTTTAGCCAAATATTCCTTTTTGGAATACTGACGAGCTTTCGATATAGTGTCCTCATGAGTAAAGGTATCTTCACCTCACGTCAAAAGAAGTTGCTGACATTGCTCCGACAAGTCCGTTTAGAAGCTGGATTAAGTCAAAAAGAACTGGCTGAGCGGCTCAATCGGTCTCAATCTTTTGTCAGCAAATTTGAACAAGGGGAGCTTCGCCTGGATATCTTAGAACTCTACGAATTTTGTAAGTCGGTTGGTATATCTCTGCAAGAGTTTATAAGAAGGTTTGAGGATACTTTAGATGAAACCGAATGAACAGTTTCTTCATCTCGATCCTATTTTCTGGGCGAATGTTAAGTTAATAAGCCAGCTTGTGGATTATGCAAAAGACGGGCAAGTAAAAGTTCCTGTTATAGATGAGATAACAACTAAATTGCAGGAAAGAGGGCTTAGTTTTGCTCATATCATAGATGAGACTAATCGTCTGACAAATTTTGGAGAGACTCTTTTACAGTATTTTCAGTACAGGGCTGATATCTTGAATAGTGTGGTAAAGAGTACTCTGATGGATGTTGAAGAAGCTAAAAAAACATTCATTGATTTATATCAAAATATATATTACCCTATGCAATTGACTTGTCCTCTTATTATGAACAAACAAACAAGAGAAAAGAAAAGCCCTAGCTTTTTTACTAATATTATCAATATTCTTATAGAGACAAATGCAGAAGGTTTAAAATGTGATTATGATCCTCGTGAGCTTACATCCTTTACTTTTGAGTTGATGCCACTACGCACGTTATCACGCAGAGTGGATGGAGCATTTAATAGTACAGTTAATCCTATTGCAATATGGGAAATTAAGGAATATTACTATACTAAATCGTTTGGTAGCCGTGTTGCAGACGGTATTTATGAAACACTGTTAGATGGCATGGAAATAGAAGAGCTACGCAGGCATATAGTGCTAAATGTAAAACACTACCTAATGATAGACGGATACACAACTTGGTGGAATGACGGAAAATCTTATCTTTGTCGTATGATTGATATGCTACATATGGGGTATGTTGATGAAATATTGTTTGGACGAGAAGTTTTAGAAAGATTACCTATTTTAGTTAAGGAGTGGCTGAAAGAAGCAGAAAACAGAGGAGAGATGCCTCGCGCTAGATTTGAAGTGTCTGTAACAGAATATGATATAAAATCATCAAAGACTAGAAGAAAATCTAATAAGCTTACTAAAGAAGAAGAAAAGCACTTCATCATAAAAAATTGGATAAAAGAAAAATCGGCACTATATATCACGAACATGCTATTAGACCAAATAGAAGATATTGACAATCTTGATAAAATTGGAGAAGATGAAGAAGGAAATTCCAGCCAGCAACTAGAGTTATTTTGAAATGTCATTTTTCTGCAACTACCCTCTCTCACCCCCTCCTGCGTCTCTCTATAGAAAAAAGGGTTCTATTGGAACTTATCGAGGAGAAGGAAACAAGGTATAATGGCTATCAACGAAACCGACACCCCAAACGCATTTTCACCACTGGCGGCACAGCAGTTCGTCTTGCTCAAGACATTTCGCAAGAATGGCACTGCCGTTCCAACACAAGTCTGGTTCGCGCTGGATCATGGCAACATCTATCTTACAACTATGCGTAGCACCGGCAAGGTCAAGCGTATTCGCAACAATGGGCGCGTCACACTGACGCCCTGTGACCGCAGGGGCAATGTTGTTGGCGACGGTACCGAATACGCAGGTATGGCACGTGAACTGCCTGCGAGCGAATACCCACGCGCTCAAGCAGCCCTCTCACGCAAATACGGTCTGATGTACAAGGTCTTTATGCTCGCGGGCAACCTGCGCAAGTCTGAGCGTGTCTATATCGAAATTGTGCCTGCCTGATGCATATGCCTGGGAAACGCTTTCTCTTCGTGTAGCGTGTAGTGAGTGGCACAACATATTCTTTAACGTCATGTGCAGAGGTTCTGCGAGTGTTATCGCAACAGCAATGAGGATAGAGGGCTACGAATGCAACACAATACACGAAATATACATTTGACTAGCAATCAGAGCAATCCAGTGCTTGCCAACCAGATACAAGACTGCACGCAGGATTGTCTCAATAGCCATGTGACCTGCATGGATACGGCGATGAGCGTCATGCAGCAAGGCGGCAAACCTGATATGGTGCGTTTGTTGCTAGACTGCGCGGAGATTTGCCAGACCTCTGCGCATTTTATGATTCGTGACTCAGAGTTACAGGGTTATGTGAATCAGGCATGTGCGGAGATTAGTACACGTTGCGCGGAACGCTGCATACAGGAGGGTCTGACCGATTGTGGCAATGCCTGCCTCGCAACTGCTAATTCAACGCAACAAATCATTAAAATGATGGCTAACTGAGCTAACTGAGCTAACTGAGCTAACTGAGCTAACTAAGCTAACTAAGCTAAACCCAGCGACGGCGACCCCAGATAATCACATGCATCTGTGGTAATACGCGCACATAGTAATCATCCCAGAAACGATCTCGCACGCGCTCAGCCAGTTGCCCCAGAGCTGCCGGATAATTTGGTGTGGCGTTGTCGCCTTCTGGTTGCAGGATAATGGGCAACTGGCGTTCGCTGAAAGCTGGATAGCGGTTGAGCAAAGCGCGTAAGAGTTGTTCGTCCGTATCATCGCGGACGACAAACTTCCATTGTTGCTGTTCCGGGCGCAGACCTGCCAGAAATTGTTCGATAATGGGGTAGCGTAGATAGTTCTCACCGGCGCTAGAAAGCTTGGGCGACAAACTCCACAGATCGATCAATGGTACTGCGTCTAGCGGATAGATTGTTGTATTGGTCTCGACGGTCAGGTGATGCCCACACGCTTTAAGCAATCCGGCCAGCGTGGGCAATTCTTTCTGTAGGGTCGGCTCGCCACCGGTCAAAACGACGTGGCGTGCGCCCAGTTCATGCACACGCCCTGCCACTTCATGCGGCGTCAGTGTTTCCCATGTGCCACCCTCGCGCACACTCCACGAATATTTGGTATCGCACCAGGAACAGCGCAGGTTGCAGGCGAAGAAGCGCACAAAGGTTGTTGGTACGCCCAGCAATGTGCCTTCGCCCTGGATTGAGCGGTAAACCTCCATGACATGCATTGTATGACTCTTATTCTCCTTGTTCATCACATTCGGTCCCTGTAATTTCGACATAGCCGCTCTCGGTCTCCCACAGACGAATACGATAGAGCAGGTTTAGTGGTAGGCCAGCCGCCAGCAGGGTATCCCATATCCAATGAGCGAGATTTTCGGCGGTCGTGTAAATGCCAGTGGCCTCATTGAGTTCGCGGTGATCGAGCCGTTCCAGCACCACATTATGCACGATCTGTGAAAGCTCAGCGAAGTCCATCACCATACCATGATCTGAAGCACCGGCCTCGTCCCTGATCGGTCCACGCAGTGTCACTTCCAGGCGATATGAATGGCCGTGTGGGCGTGCGCACTTACCGTGATGATAGGGGAGATGGTGCGCGGCCTCGAAATGAAAAGTTTTTGTTAAAAAAGCAAAACGCATGAATCTTCCTCAAAAAAAGTCCAAAAAAGTATTGACAACACCATCCTACCATGCTATTATAAGCAAGTCAAAGCGAAGCCGCCTGTATGCGCAGGTGAGCTGGTGATAATAGAGAAGAGGGTACACCCGTTCCCATCCCGAACACGGAAGTTAAGCTCTTCATCCCCGACGATACTTGGGGGGTAGCCCCCTGGGAAAATAGGACATCGCCATCTCACCCGCTCACATAGGCGGCTTTTTCGTGTGCTGCATGACATCTATTACATAATTACCCCATAGCATGACCCCCGCAAAAACATATGCGGAAACGAGCCAACTGGCAATGGACATGGAACCCACAAGGGATGTCACTACATATAG
>JAJZEJ010000855.1 GCA_021828635.1 Chloroflexota bacterium | reverse complement strand
ACCCTGGCAGAATAAGGATGAGTTACAGGGAGAATTAACCACAGAGGAGGCCGAAAATATTTCTGTGCTAGATGGCAAGACAGATGTTCTCGTCGCCTTTCTGGATTACCTTGATCAACAAAAGGAGCAATAAACGTGAATGCACGCTTGAGTTTTATCCATGTGTTGTCGCCACTGCACGCTGGTACGGGGCAAGGCAGCGGTATCATTGACCTCCCTATTGCACGCGAAAAAGCGACCAACCTGCCTTATTTTCCTGGCTCGTCGTTCAAAGGCACGCTGAAAGCGCATTATACGGGAGCGAACAAAGCACAAGTCTATGGAACCGATATGCCGGATGCCTATGCCGACGAGCATGCCGCCAGCTCGGTACAAATCTCAGATCAGAAGTTGCTACTCCTGCCCATGCGCAGTTTGGCCGGAGTCTTCGCCTGGGTCACATGCCCCTACGTCCTTCATCGCCTCGAACGCGACATTAACGCAACTGGTAGGAAGGACAAAGGTAGTGAGCATATTGCCATTCCAACCGTCAGTGATACCGATTGCCTGATTGCAAAAGCCGATGGAGCGATCAAAAGCACCATTAGCATGGATATTGGCAAGGAAAAAGCTGTCTACCTGGAAGACCTGGACTTTCACGCGCAAGAGAACGCAGAGGTGATGGCGTGGGCAAGGTGGATTGGCAAGCAGGTCTTTCCACAGGACGCGGATTGGCAACGCATGCTGATCGAGCGCATCTGCGTCGTGCATGACAACGTCTTCACCTTCTTGCTAGAGACGGCCACCGAGGTAACGGCGCGTATTCGTCTCAAAGAAGAGTCCAAAACGGTTGAGCAGGGTGGTCTGTGGTACGAAGAGGCGTTGCCAACGGAGACAATCCTATCGGGTCTGGTGCTGGCAACACCGCACGGACAAGCACCTTTGAGTCCCGAACAGGTTTTTGCTGTTGTCAATACACATTCCGGCGCATTGCTTCAGCTTGGCGGCAGTGCTACGGTCGGACGTGGCCTCTGCCGTTTCTACCTGAGTTAGAAGGGAATGCAACTATGCAAACACGCGATCAAAAATACGCGCATGCTATCTATCAGCAAGTAGAAAAGATACAGGCATGGCCAGAAAAGAAGCGCAACCAGTATGGCGGACTGGCTCACAAATTGCCCGTGTTGATTCGCACGAGTGGGCTGGTGCAGGCGCTCGCATTCATTGATACGAAAGCAAAGGACAAAGCGAAAGACAACCAGGCCCATCGACAAATCCTCGATGATGTCGCAGAGACGCTTGGCAAAACTGACAGGAAACAGTTGCTCGAACGCGCCCGCGAGGCCGAACTGACTGAATACATGCTGCTGACACAGCAGGCATTAGCCGCTCTGTTATGGTACAAACGCTTCGCCCAATCGCTGCTCGACGTTCATGATGCGCAGTCGGTAGAAGATCAGTAGGAAAGAAGGGAGCGCAAAAGATATGTATCGTTCGCAACTCGCTAATGTGTATCAACATATTACGC
The DNA here is from genome assembly GCA_021828635.1 of Chloroflexota bacterium. The sequence continues at coordinate 6,452 of JAJZEJ010000855.1, read as the reverse complement.
AAGGCAATAGAGCAGGAGTACACGCTGGTCTCTGGCTTGATAAATACATGGGTGACAATGAGAAATCCACTACACGCGCCGAACTGGTTGAGCAGGTTGCCACTATGCAGCCTTCCGAGCTGTACAAAGCGTTTTATCAGCGTTGGCAAGCAGCCTTAGAGCAGGAGCATCATATAAAGTTGGGTCATGCTAGAGTGCTTGGTCGCATGGCTGTGGGTCTGGGTGAGGAGAGCGTGCTGGAAACAGCCATCGCGCTTCATCATACCTATGGCGTTCCTTATATACCCGGCAGCGCCCTCAAAGGTCTGGCCGCCAGCTATGCTCATCAGCGTCTTGGTTCTGTGTGGAGACGTGGTAGCGAGGCCCACACGGCGCTTTTCGGCACGACCGACACGGCGGGTTTCATCATCTTTCTCGATGCACTCTACATTCCTGGCACCGGTTATAACAAGCAGGCGCTCTACCCCGACGTAATTACCGTGCATCACCAGCAATATTATCAAGGCAATGGCGAGCCGACCGACCGCGACCAGCCTGTGCCGGTACCATTCCTGAGTGCAACTGGCACCTATCTGATCGCCCTTTCCGCGCCCAACCTGGACGAACCCGCCGCTTGGCTCACCCAAACCTTCACCATCCTACAACACGCCCTACGCGATTTCGGTATCGGTGCCAAAACCTCCAGTGGCTACGGGCGCATGGAGTTGAGGGGAGTATGATAGATAGCTAGTACCTACTTGGTACAAACTACCGTTTTTAGAAAGCTGATGCAGAAGGGTTATTCAAGTAAATAAAATTATATGGAAAGGAGTGTCAATGTACAAGTTGCACTATATGGGGCATCCATTTTTCGATGTGGGCCTTGCAACTATTGTGGCCCATGCCCGAAAAGAGCGTCCCGAAGATCTCGAAATGGCCGATCTGGAGAGCGTAGCCAAATTTATTGAGGATAACTACACGCAGCAACCGCTTACCTCATTTTTGACAGTCTCGCTACCGAACTCTGATTTTACTCAACCGGCATTTAAGGATAACCCGGAACGCCGAAGAGCGTATGCCCATCTGGTAGCGAGAAGTATTGGGCCTGATGTTCTCAGAAGTGAGGAGATGTGCGTCTTCACGGGATTGCCCGCATTAGGGCGTGGGCTTTCTCTCACAAAGGAGTTACCTCCTGGGAGAGCATATCGACAACATATTCCTCTTATTACCGGAGAAAATGTAATTAACTTCTCTCCCTGGGGTGATCCTGGCATGCCAGTATCCGGTGAAGCTTTGCTCTGCCTACAATTCTTCCCGATGGGTTGTCTTAAATGCAATGGTCGGTTGCTAGCTATTCATTCGGATAATCCAGAAATTTTGCTTATGGCAGCCCGTGAGGCTTTACATAAGAATAAAGAGGCGATAACACTGGCAAGAGCGAACGGTGAAACGAAAATGCAGGATGCTTCACCTTCACCACAGACATTGCTTGTTGAGACGATTCTGGAAATGGATAGGAACCAGGGAGATGCATATGCAGAAAAACAGCCCTATTCTATCACAGCTTATCATCTTTCAAACAGTGGACAATCATCTGCATTGGATGAGAAAAGTCCGCCACTTAGCATCTATCACCTGCCGATGAGTATTGTACGCTTCCTTCATAAAATGCACCATCCAGATTATCGCCCCATCTGGCACGAGCTTGAGCGACGAGGCTGGGAACGTGCAAAACCTGACAAGGGCAAAACAAAGCCTAAAACGAAAGAAGTAGTTGTGGCTGCGGTACCACCAAAGCGCAACTTCTTCTACGAAGATTTGCTGCGCCTCCCGTCTCATGCACACGGTTTTGTCATGACCTACCTGTTACGTGTTCCTAAACGCAAGACTTTTCAAGGTGATCCGCGCCGCGAGTACAATTTGCGTCAGGAAGCCAACCTACTTTCCTGGATTTTTACAGCGTTATTTTTGAAAGAGGTGATTCATATGGAGAAAGAGCGTATTGACGAAATCCGCGATCTGGGCGATAGGCTCGCAAACTATGTCATAGAGCAGAACGACAACGGCTTCTTCCGCAATTTCTATAAAGTACGGCAAGCGGGCGATTTTCGTTCACTGCTACTACGTGCTAATTACAAGCACGTAAAAGCTGGTCATGCCCCACTGATTGTTCTGGAGCCATATATACGTGTTTTCGAGGACGGCTATGAGATGATGTCTCCTAATTGGCGCTTTGCCCGTGATCTCGTCCTCATCCGCATGATTGAGCAACTCTATCAGAAGGATTGGTTCGGCTCCCATCCAGACGCCTTGCCTGATAGCGCGGATATTGACACGAATATTGAAGATACAATTCAACAATGAAAGGATGATTTTTGTCATGGCATTTGTAACAGGACTTCTACTGATTGACGCACCAGCTTCGGCACTCAATAACCTCGGCAATATTGTCGGTGAACGAGAACAAAATACGAGCGGTGTGAAAATGATTCGTACTGGTGAAGGTACTTATCCTTATGTTTCGGCGCAGGCATTTCGTTACTGGTTGCGCACTACCGCCCAAACACACATAGAAGGGTTGACGCCTGCTCCTATCTATCGAGAAGATAAAATTGCCTATACGGATAGCAATCCCATCATGTGGTGGGATGACGACCTGCTAGGGTATATGCGCGCGCCCAAGAAGCTAGCAAAAGATGCTCAATCTGATCCAACGCAGCAAAGAGCGACAGATATCGCTGACCCGGTCACACGTGTATCACCATTCCGCTCCAGTACACTGGTATCTATTGCACCTGTGAATATCACCAACGATTTCGGTGTGATGTCACGCCACGAAGGCAACCCCGTTCCGTATGAGCATCAGCTGTACCGTGCGACGCTACAAGGTCTGTTCTCGCTCGATTTGCATGCTGCCGGTACGTTCTCTTACCGTAATAAAGCAGGTTATCGCAATCTCGATTCTATACGCACTGATCTGGCGAAACAACAGGGCTTAGAACATCTCGAAACAGAGAAGGCATACCGCTTGCCGCTACAAGAGCGCATCAGACGTATACAAGGATTATTTGAAGCGATGGCGCTGCTGGAAGGTGGCGCGAAACAAGCCTTGCACTATACTGATGTTGCCCCAGCTTTCTGTATCATGGCAGTCACACGCGGTGGCAATCACATCTTTGGGCATATCATTGGAGCGACGAACAAGGGACTGCCTACGGTCAAGCACGAGGCACTGAAAGAAGCTCTGACGACAATGAGAGATGAGATACTCTCGCCTATCTATGTTGGATGGGTGCGCGGCTATCTTGATGAGCAACGCCAGCAGTTCGAGGAATTTATTACAGATCTTACTGATTTGCCAATTCATGTATCTCATCCACGTGATGCCTATCGTGCCTTTGTAGCAGATTTAGCTCGCCCTGAAAATGCCTCCTGGCTCAAATAAGGGAAGGATGCCTATGATGCAGGTATTGAAAGTTGTGGCGGAGGGAGCAATTACCTCCTTTCGCCGCCCACACTTTATGCTGAGTATCCAGCCTACCTTTCGCATGCCACCGCCCGCAACGATTTATAGGCATATATGCAGTACGCTTGGTGATCTGGTCGCACCAGAAGATTTGCAGTTCGCCTATCATTTCACGGCCCGCACCGCGTTTAGTGATCTGGAGCATACTATTATGCTCGAAATATCTAGCGGAAAACTAGAAGGAACGAAATATCCTAAAGTGCTAGAGGCTCATGTCCAGCCATTCAAACGTGAGTTGCTCTTCCAGCCACGTCTGACGCTGTATATCAATCGCCCTAAGTGGATCGACGCTTTTCGTAGTCCGCGCTATGCGGTTGTGCTGGGCCGCTCACAAGACCTGTTTACCTACACCTCTTTAGAGATCATAGAGTTAGAGCAGGCGGAGCATGCTTACTTTGAGCATACCCTGTTGCCCTATACGATGGCAACACAGGTTGGGCAGGGCGTTACAGAACTACTGCCACGCTACATTGACTATGAACACAAGCGTGTTCCAACCTTCGCACGATATGTGTTCCTGGAGAATCGGGTGCATAGCAGCGATTTCTGGTTTAGCGAGCAAAAGACATTCTGGGTTGATCCCGCATCGCCGCAGTATCGCGGAGATTCCCTGCGCCTCATGTTCCATTCTTTTGTAGGAGAGCAGCATGAAACCATCCTGTTGGCCTGATTGGTTAGACACACTATGGGCCAAAAGTAGTGTCACTCGTGGGCAGGCGGGAGAGAGCTTGGCGCAGCATACTTGGCTGGTTCTGGAGCGTTTAGCGGAACTAATGCGCTTGCGTCCAGACCTTGCTGAGTATGTCAATGCCTCTCGCCTCTGGCATTGCCTGTTCTGGGCCTGCTTTTTGCATGATTTAGGCAAAGCTGCTAGTGGTTTCCAACTGGCATTGCGTGGCAAAAAACCCTGGAAACGCCGTCATGAGGTTCTCTCACTGGCCTTTCTGGACTGGATAGCAGCGTCATTTTCTATCACAGAACAACAGTGGGTGCTGGCTGCCATCGTCTCGCATCATCGTGATGCCAGTGAGATTACCGCGAGCTACGATCAGCAGAGCGGATTGGAGCTGGTGGAAGGGATGCTGGTAGAGATTGATGAGCCGACAGTGCGAGGGCTATGGAGATGGCTACATGATTGTTCCGCCTCATGGATCGAGGCTCTTGGCTTGAGTCAATTCGGTGTTCTGCCCGTCATGCTTGTTGATGAAGAGCAGGCAGTACGCATGGTTTGTGTAGAAGGTATACACCGTACCTATACCTGGCTCACTAACTATAGACGCTTTCTCAAGCATCTTCCTTCCGAACGCGATCTGCGTATTGTCACAACACTTGTGATGCTGCGTGGTTTGACGACAACAGCAGATCATGCTGCTTCGGCCCATTTAGCACAGATTCCACAAGGTGTACAACGTTCCTGGGAAACGCTGGCAGAGGATTTGGCGCACTATTTACGCGCACAGTTGGGCAATCAGAAAGAGATCACTATCTATAGTCATCAGAGTGCGAGTGCGCTGAGCCATGCAACCTCGGCCATGCTCATTGCACCTACCGGCAGTGGAAAAACGGAATCAGCTCTGTTCTGGGTATTAGGAGATGGTACAAAGGTCACATCACGTGTTTTCTACACCTTACCTTATCAGGCAAGTATGAATGCAATGTATGATCGTTTGCGTTCACCGCATTACTTTGGTGAACAATCTGTTGGCCTGCAACATGGACGTGCATTGCAGGTACTCTATCAGCACATGCTCAATAGCGAGAATGGCCCAGCATCTCCTGCCCAAGCAGCGAAATGGCAACAGAATCTTGCGCGGCTCCATGCTTGCGCTATCAAGGTGTTTAGCCCCTATCAAATGTTGAAAACACTCTATCAGTTGCGCGGTTTTGAAGGCATGTTGGCCGACTATACACATGCGGCCTTCATTTTCGATGAAATTCATGCCTATGAAGCCAATCGGCTCGCCTTGATTCTCGCACTGGTCAAGCATCTGCGAGAAAATTATGGCGCACGTTTCTTTGTGATGTCCGCAACCTTTCCCTCCATCTTACGCGAGATTATGCCGGAAATTCTTGGCATTGACCAGCCTATACGTGCGGATGCGGAACTTTTCCAACAATTTCGTCGCCACCATCTCAAGTTGCTGGATGGCGATCTTCTCCAAGATGGTATTAACCAGATTGCCGCCGATGTCCAGCAGGGGAAATCGGTTCTCGTCTGTTGTAATACAGTGGCAAAAGCGCAAGATGTCTATAAAATCTTACAAGAGCGGCTTGGCGCGGAACGAACAAAACTTATTCATAGCCGTTTTACGATTAAAGATCGTTCGGTACGCGAGAACGAAATTCGAGCCTGTTGCGAGATTGGCACTGCGCATAGTGCTATTGCTGTCGTAGCTACTCAGGTAGTCGAAGTAAGCCTTAATATTGATCTCGATACCATCTACAGCGATCCTGCACCTCTTGATGCTCTCGTTCAGCGTTTTGGACGGGTGAACCGCGCCTGCAAAAAGGGTATTGTTCCAGTACATATCTTTCGTCAACCTGGCGATGGTCAAGGAGTCTATCAGGAAAATCTGGTGCAAAAAACGCTTGAAGTGCTGGAACAACATAATGACGAAGATATTGATGAGATGGTGATTGAGCAATGGCTTGACGAAATTTACTCGACACCCGCAATACACGATCCCTGGAAAGAAGCGTATGACAAGCAATATGCACTTGCTACCTCCTTATTACAAGATTTACGTCCGTTTGATACTAATAAAGCACTAGAAGAGAAGTTTGCAGAGTTGTTCGATGGCATTGAAGTCCTGCCACAATCCTTTGAGGAACAATACATCGCATACACGACGCAAAATGATTTCTTAGAAGCTTCGCAGCTTTTTGTCAGCATTAGCTATAAGAAGTATCAAGCGTTAAGATCGAAGGGTAAAGTTCTTCCGATGGA
>JAJZEJ010000237.1 GCA_021828635.1 Chloroflexota bacterium | reverse complement strand
ATCTATGGGCGTACCGCAACCTCTATCTACCGCAGCAGCGATGGTGGTCATACGTGGCAGGCGTTACCGCATATCGCGGGCAATCTCGGCAATCTGGCCGTTGATCCGCATAATGCGAGCGACTTCTATTTGTCGCTCTCGTATCCGGTGGCTGTCTATGAGCTTGCCAGTAGTGGGAGCGCCTGGACATCGTTAACGCCGAAAGCCTGAATGTGTAAGAGGAAGAATGTCTATGAGATATCGTCAATCACTACTGTGGGGCTTTTCGGTTCTGCTCCTCCTGTTTGTTGCGTTCGGTTCTTTGCTGACTCTGCTGCTTCTGCCTGAAACAGCCCATGCCGATGGCGGCGCACCCAATCTGGCGTATGTCGCGGGCGGCAAAGGTGGCGTGAGCATTGTTGATATTGCCAAGCAGCAGGTCACAGGTACGCTTCACGTAGCGAGTGCGCCTGCTGAAGTACAGTTGAGCCTGGATGGACGTTTCCTGTATGTGACGCAGCCGCAATCAGGCCAACTTGTGGTGCTTTCGGCCAAAACCGGACAAACAGTATGTAGTGTCCATGTTCCTGGTCATCCCACACTCTTGTCGCTGGACTCTAACTTCAATACCATCTTTGTCGCCGCTCCTGATAGCGCAACGATTACCGGTGTTGATATGAATACCTGCCACGTCAAATTAACGATTCAGGCTGATGGTCTCGTCTCTGGCATGGCTGTGGCTACGGTTTCCTCGAATGTTTCCGGCAATACCGGCGATCAATTGTGGGTCGCGGCCAAAACTGTGTCGATTTTCGATACGCTCAAAGGGACGAAGTTAACCAGTATCGCGCTACCCGATCAGCCGCAGTATGTCACTATTCCTGTTGGTACGACCGTTTATGTGACGACGCACGATGGCAAGATTGATGCGATTGATCTCTCCTCGCATCACGTGGTAACGTTGTTGAGCGGTGGCACGTATGGTCCGATGGACTTTGATGAGAATACCGGTGAGGTCTATGTACCTGATATGCAGCATGATCAGCTTGTGGTGCTGACACCAGTGAATGCCGGTTATACGCTACCACCCGAACCGAATCGCACCATTCATTTCAATGCTGAGCCGCAATCGGTGGCTATTACCAGTGATGGTCAATGGGGATTCGTGGCACTCAATAATGGTAGCGTCGCCATGCTGGACATCCCTGGCCGCCAGATTGCCAAAACCATTGAGGTTGGTGGCACGCCGCGCTTTATCATTACCGGTCTCTACCCCCCGATTATCGGCACGACACCCCAGCAAGCCTCAGTTTTCGGCACGCTAGCCAATATCGGTGCCTACTTTTTCCTGGGCCTTGTCATCCTGGTGCCGTTGCTGTTGCTGACCCGCTATAGCTTGAGGAAGAGAGCGTCTCTCAAAAAAGATATCTAACTCAGGGTACGACCGGCATGATTGACGCGATCAATCGATTCCTACATGCGCTCTTCTTTCAAAAATTGTTCGACGAGCGTTACGGCTTCTGCTGGCTCCGGCAGAGATGGGCGGCGGCGCGACCACAAATGTCGCCACCATTCTCTAACCGGAGAGTTCTCAGGTTGGGATAGCTGGTTTTTGCGCGTAGATGGGCGAGGAATCTCTACATGGTAGCAGCGACAGCATATGAGCTTGTAACGCGGTATCGCTGTACTCGTTCCCCCTGGACCAATGATGGGTGGGTAGATCACTTCGATCATATGCTGGTCACATATACCCGCTCCGCAACGCTGGCAGCAGGCGAAAGCAGGTTGCGTTGCTTTCTTTTGTTCAACCAGGCAGAGATAACAGTTCATGCATCCTCTTTTGTTCCCTGTTCCACCAGCACACGTAGTACATGTTCACGATTTACCATACCCTGCGGCATTCCCGCCTTGTCAATCACGACTAGACGTTTGATATGCTGTACCAGCATGAGTTGCACGGCCTCGGTAATGGGTGTCGCCGGTGTGACAGAGAACAGGTGCGGACGCATGATCTGGCGTGCCGTTGGTGGTTCCTGAGCAGGACGACGTTTTAGCAACTCTTCCGGCAAGTAGAGTGCTAAACGACCTGCGAGTGCTAGTAAGGGATGGCGGTCAATGGCGATACCTTGTGATGCCACAAGATCGTTGTCACCAATCACGCCAAGCGCCTTGCCGCTCTCGTTCACGACAATGACGCGCCGTAATGGTGTTGTTTGCAAGAGGCGTAACACTTCGGGTAACGGTGTTTCCGGCTTCACCAGTGGCACCGCTGTGATATGTACTTCACCGACAGTACGCGGAAAGACGTTCTGAGAGCGTTGTACAGTTATCTCGTGTGTCTGTTCAGCCTCCTGCGTCTGCCCTTGAGCGGTATAATAGGTCAACAAAGCCGCCTGATCGAGCAAACCAACGGGACGGTTAGCCTCATCGACGACGGGAACACGAGTTACATGCTGCGTCATCATCCAGCGTGCCGCTGCATCAAGAGGCGTGTTGGCTTTAACCGTGATAACTGGACGTTTCATAACCTCTTTGGCGAGCTTATTGGTGAAAAACCGTTGCAGATATGCGCCGAACTGTTGTGCTGTCATCGCTTGCTGGACATTGGAGTGCTGCTGCATAGCTTCATGAGTAAGCAGTGTACCAAGCGTAATCACTCCCTGCACTTGCTGCTGCTCATTGATAACCACCACTATCCTTGTCTGCTGCTCGATAAGCTGAGTAATCACCTCAGCTATTGGTGTACGTGGTGCAATGGTGTGAACCGTAGTGTCCATAATATCGCGTACATGAGAATGGAGAGCAGGTGGACGTACAATTAGCACGGCGCAGGAGGCTTCGTTGGCAACTTTACGTGCTGTCCCTCCGATAGTAGTATTCCACGGATGTTCATGTCCAGTCGCTCCTAGCACCAGCAAGTCACTTCCTAGCTCTTGCGCGGCGGTGGCGAGCGTTGCGCTGGCCGACCCGCTCAGAAGGTGCGTTTCGAGCGAGACATGGGCGAGACGTGCCTGCTCGATAGCGGTCGCCTGCACACGCTGAAAATAGGCTTGCCAATCTCCTTGTGCTGGTGGAAGTCCACGGACGCCAGAGGCGTTATCTTCTAATTCCGGTGGTAGCACTAACGGGCCTGTGACAGTCGGTGCTTGCGAACTTTCAATGACAGAAAGTGCATGGAGTTGTGCGCCCGACAGCGTTGCAAGGTGGCAGGCCGCTTGCAATGCCTGCCAGCTCAATGGTGAGCCATCGAAAGCCAGCAAGATGCTTTTGAAGACTGTTCGTCCCTGCTTGCGCATAATCAATGTGCTGCATGGCGCGTGCGTCATCACTTTATCAGCAGTACTGCCCAAAAATGCGCCCCAGACACCCGAATGGCCTTGATAGCCCAGTACCAGCAGATCGCAAGACTCTGTGACAAGATAGTCGAGCATGACCTGCCCCTCGTGACCACTGCGCACGTTGCTCTGTACCTGCACACCCCGTTGTTCAGCTTTACGCCGTAGGGGTGCGTGCAAACGCTCAAAGTAGGCCAGTGCCGCCGTATGTTCGCGTGTCGTCTCTTCATGGGCTGAGATGTAGCGCGGCGGTGTCTCTTCCACTGAAAGCATATCTAAACGTGCATGCAGTTTTGCCGCCAGATCAATCGCGGCCTCGGCTGCGGTCAGCGAACTATCAGAGCCATCAATCGCTATCAGCAGATGCTCAAACATTGCGGCTTTCTCCTTTCTTAGAGCGCACGCAACAGCAGTATAAGCAGCACAATCAAGAAGATGTAGCCGATATACTGGTTGATATTGCCGGATTGAATGACCCGCGCCCAACGTGTCACGGTGTCAATACCGTGCAACAGTGGCCGATAGAAGGCACGCTCGAAGGGCGCGGGAACTTCTTGTTCATACTCCATGCGCCCCTCGCGGTGTCGTGAGGCCGGTGCCGTAGCGACACTACGTACATGGGAGCGGTAGAGCGCATTGAAAATGATGCGAATAGGATTGCTATACGCCACATCCGTATATGTCATGGCAGCGGTAAAGCGTGGAATGCCACCGGCCCAGACACGATGGATGCGCCGTCTGCCGAGCGGGCGAATGCAGCGCAATACCAGCACAAGCAGACCAACCAGGAGCAGTTCGGCCAGGAAGAGGTAGGTAGGCGAGTCAATGGTAGAAAAAGTGGGTGAGGCAATCACGACCAGACCATTGACCGGTAAGCCTTGAAAGAGGCCGCCGCCCAGGGTTTCCAACAATTGATAGCTGCCAGGATGGTTTGTGAACAACGGCGGCACAACCTGATTTAGCACGTCGTAGCCGAGCAGAGGTGTTGTTACGCGGTTCAGGAGCGTAATCACAAAGGTGGGCAGGATGCCTAATGCGAAGCAGCAGAAGGCCAGGAAGCCCATTGCGATGCGCATACTGAGCGGTGCCTCGCGTGCTTCACTGGCCTCTTTGCTGCGTGGCAAGCCGAGTAGGCCCACACCACAAGTGCGCACAAAAGCCGTTACGGCAATACCCGCCGTCAGGGCTAGCATCGCTCCTGAGAGTGCGATCACGATTTTTGCCATCGTATTAGGGATGGCGAAGCTTTGCAGCAGTGTTTCCAGCAACATCCACTCGCTAATATAGCCGTTGAGCGGTGGCACAGCGGAGATAGCCAGCGATGCGATCAGGAAACACAGGCCCGTCCAAGGCATGAGACGCAGTAAACCTCCTAGCTTCGCAAATTCGCTACTGCCCGTTGTGCGTCGTATCCAGCCTGCGCCCATGAAGAGCAAGCCTTTATAGACCGAGTGATTGAGCGTGTGATAAAGGGCCACAATCACCGCAATCGCTGCCAGCGCCGCCAGATGATAGCTCTGGAAGGTCATGGCCGCGCCGATACTGGCGAGAATAATGCCCATGTTTTCGATGCTTGAATAGGCCAGTACACGCTTGACATCTTTTTGTACCACTGCATACAGAATGCCGATCAATGCCATGATCGCCCCCACGACCAGCAAGCAGAGTCCCCACCAGGGCGGCAAGGCACCAGGGCTACCGAGAAAATCCAGAAAGAAGCGCAAGAGACCATAGACACCCAGGTTAATCAGTACGGCGGAGAGTAGCACCGAGACAAAACTGGGCGCGGAACGATAGGCATCAGGCATCCAGAGTTGTAGTGGTAGCACGCCGATTTTGGCTCCAAAGCCAAAGAGTGCCAGCAGAAAAACGGCGCTACGTACCGGCAACGAGAGCGTCAGCGCGGCATGGCGCAATGCCTCGAAGCCGAAGCTTCCCGCGGCCTGATAGAGCAGCAGAAAGGCGATCAGGATACCAATCGTGCCAATTTCGCTCACGGCTAGCATCTGGTAGCCAGCCTGTGTCACAGAACTATCCTCGTAGTCGAAGTTGACCAGCATGTAGCTTAAAAAGGCCATCGTTTCCCAGGCCATCAGGAAGACGATCATATCCGAGGCGGCAATGATGAAGACCAGACTGATCAATATCAGATTGAACAGTAGCGCGAAGACTCTGACACGCCTGCCCAACCTTTGTTCAAGGCTTATGCTGAGGTCGCCGATGGCATAGAGTGATATTGGTAGAGCAATTAGGCCCATCACCGCGAGGAAGATGGCGGATAACGGGTCGAGACGGATGCTCAAAGCTCCAAAGGGCAGGTGTGTCTCAAGGTTGCCGACGGGAACCGCGCCGCCAGTGAGAACACCAATTCCTGTTATCATAGCGCAGAGACTGCCCAGGCCAGCACAGAGTGCGGCGACGACACAAGCCACACGCAGCTTTGGCAAAATCAATGCATAGATGATGCCTAGCGCGTAAAAAGCGAGTGTGAGCCAGAAAAAAAGTGTTGGTAGTGTATTCCCATCCATCACAGTGACTCCTTCTTTCCTGTACGCGGTGTCATCAATGTATACGTGCGAGCTGAGGGGAGCGTGGTGCTGCTACCTTGCATTTTCTGTTCCACGCGCCCAATAGCTAGCAACAGGCCATGTAACAGTGTTAGTGGCGAGGGCGGACAGCCTGGAATAAACACATCTACCGGCAGAACATGCTCGATCCCACCAAGCGTATAGGGGCTGGCCGCAAAGATACCACCGCTACACGCACAGGCTCCAACTGCTACTACGAGGCGTGGATCAGGCATAGCGTCGTAGGTCTGGCGCAAGGGATCGATCATAGCGCGTGTCATGGCACCGGTCACGAGCAGGAGATCAGCATGGCGCGGCGCGGGCGTGAAGAAGATGCCCAGGCGGTGCATATCATAGTAGGGATTGGTGAGCATCTTGATTTCTGATTCGCAGGCATTGCAGGAACCAGCATCGACATGACGAATGTGCAGCGAACCATGAAACAGGCGTTGTACCTGTTGTTTCAGTTGTTCCGCCGTTGTCGCTGTTGCCTCGGTTGCTTTCTCAATGCTCTTGCTCATGAATGTACCTCGCTCTCAGAGGCGGACGGATGGACAAAGATGACGCGCTGCTCCAGGTCTTCGCGTTGTGTCGCGGCCAATTCATAGTCCTGGCTCATGGTGAGCGCCTGTGTTGGACAGGCGTTGACACAGAGGCCGCACATAATGCAGCGTGTATAATCAAGCGTAATCTGCCTCGGTGTCTCTTCATCCTCGCCCGCGACAGCATGTAATGCTTGTGGCAGACAGACCCGTGCGCAGGCCGTGCAACCCTCTCCTGCCATGCAGCGTTCGGCGTGCAGCACGGGCCGACCACGGAACTCCTCGGCCATCGCTTCGTGTACCGCCGGATAGCGTGTTGTCAATACGCCGGTGCGCAGACCACGCCGTACCCAGGGAAAGAACATTGCTTCTCCTCCTTCTATTTTGTGCCATCAGTTAGCAATCTGCTCCCGCGAAGGAGAGGCCAAAACTTTGCTCAATGACGGGAAAATCGGTTAGAATATTATGTCCAGGGATTGCTAGTGGGAAGGCTTGCCAGTTGGTGAACGAAGCTGGACGAACCCGATAACGTTGCACCGTGCCGTTATCACCGATCAGTAGCCAGTGGATACTTTCACCGTGTGGCGATTCGGCCCAGCCCAGCGCGGATGTTCCTGCTGGCAATGCCTCGACAGCGACAGGCACCGAGACATCTCCTGGTTGCAGGCGTTCCAACACCTGTTCAAGAATATGTAACGTTTGCACCGTTTCAGCCATGCGAATGTTGGCGCGTGCTTGCGCATCACCGCGCTCCTGCACGGGAATATCGAAGGATACATCCTCGTAAGCGGCATAGGGATGGTCGCGGCGCAAATCACGATCCACGCCGGATGCACGCCCAATTGGGCCAATCGCACCATAATCTTGAGCATCCTGTGGCTGCAAAATGCCAGAGCCTTCCAGACGATCTTGATGCGACGGAGAGGTGAGCAGCATACGATTGAGTACCTCTACATCGCGGTGGCAGGCAACCACGAGTTGTTGTACAGCAACGACGCTCGCCTCGCTCAGATCGCGGCTCAGGCCACCGGGGATATTCATGCCAAACAGGTAGCGATGCCCGCTGAGCGCGGCATTCAGGCGCAGCAAGCGTTCTTTCAGAATATCAAATTGTGCCTGTGCGACGACCAACCCCGTCGCCTGACAGAGATCGGCCTGATAGCCTAGATGGTTGTAAAGTCGCTCAAGTTCGGCCAGCAAGGTGCGCAGGTAGCGTGCGCGGGGTGGTATCTCTACTTCCGCCGCCTGCTCGATAGCCTGACAGAGCGCCAGCGAATGGGCAAAGGCGCTGGTACCGGAGATGCGCTCGGCTATTAGTGGTAATAATGTCAATGGCAGACCTTCAGCGCGTTTCTCCACACCGCGATGTTTGTAAAACAGTTGCAGACGCACATCAATCAGTTCCTCGCCAACGGTGCGTAGCGTATAATGCCCGGACTCGACAACACCGGAGCGCACAGGGCCAAGCGGATAATCAACCACTCCTGGCGCAGCTTCCACCAGCGTCGGATAGTACGGCTCAACGAAGGCCACTTGCTGTCGCTGGCCGAATGATGCGCGATGTGGATAG
>JAJZEJ010000343.1 GCA_021828635.1 Chloroflexota bacterium | reverse complement strand
TCCAACCGACCCCATCGGAACTCCTACTGGGACCGCAACAGCCTCTGTCGAGATTCCTAGCTATCTGCCCCGACAGACATTTGGACAACTTTTGCGTAACGACCTGGGCTTCCTTCCAGTCCTGTTTACCTTAATCATCATCGGTATCTTCTTTACCGTCACAACCGGTGGCATTTTTCTCACGCCCGGCAACCTCTCGAATCTGGTTTTGCAAAGCGCGACCATCGGCATTGATGGTGTAGCAGCTACACTGGTCTTGCTGCTAGGCGAGATTGACCTTTCAATCGCGGCAGTTGGCACGTTCGGAGCCATTGTCATGGGCATTCTCTCGGCACGTGCGGGCTATCCCGCAGGAATAGCCATCGTCATTGGTATTCTGGCTGGTGCCGCCGCCGGTTGTATCAATGGCCTGCTGATTGCTATCATTCGCATCCCATCCTTCATCGTCACGCTGGCTGCCTCTATCGCCTACGCTGGTCTGATTCAACAACTACTAAATAATCAGGCATCGTTACCGTTGATTGACCCGGCTATTCTGGCCGTTGCCAGCAATTATCTACCCGATGTACTCGGTATCGGCATTCCAACTGTCGTGCTAATTGTGTATGTCATCGTTACCATCTTTGACTATATACAACGTGGTAGAGCAGGGCTACGCCGGTCATCGCTGTGGCAACTCATCTGGCGACTCGTTATCGTTAGCATCGTCGTCGAAGGTGTAGTAGCTTTGCTGGAAAACGCTCCTGGCCCTAACCCAGGCACCTATCTCGGCGTGCCAAACTCCGGTGCCATCCTGGTCGGTCTCATGCTGATCTTCTGGCTCATCTTGACTAAAACCACCTTCGGACGCCATGTCTACGCCGTTGGTGGCAACGCCGAAGCGGCCCGTCGCGCCGGTATCAGCGTCACCGCCATTCGCATCGCGGTCTTCACACTTTGTTCGGCACTTGCCGCTGTCGGGGGTATTGTTGATGCATCACGCAGTAATGCCGTATCCAGCGCCATCTCGCCCAACCTGCTCCTTGATGCGATTGCCGCCGCCGTTATTGGTGGTGTCAGCCTCTTCGGTGGTCGTGGCTCAGTCTGGTCCGTAATTCTCGCCGCACTGATCCTCACAAGCCTGGAAAACGGTCTAGCATTGCTGAACCAACCAGCCGCCGTGCAACTGATCGTCGAGGGCGTTGTACTTGTGTTGGCCGTCATGGCCGACGCCTTCATCCGTCGCGCCCAAGCCCGCAGTGGTCGCTAATTAACCTCAACACACAAACAGGACGTTGTGCATAAGGCAATGTCCTGTTTTTTTGCGATTAACATTTTCTCACTTTTAACAGGCCGTCTTTGCTTGCCTCTCTATAATGAAAATATGCACACATTGATAAACAAGGAAACATCTTGAAAAGGGAACGGGCAGGATAAAGATATGCGCTATAAGACAGCAAAACGACTCATCAGTATTGGCTTCAATCTGCTAAACACACTTCTAGGAGGAAACTTACCCCCCTTTGGATGTGCATGCGTCATAGTGGAACAGGAAGGTCAGTACCTAATGCTGGAGCGGCCCGATGGCGATCTAGCTTTTCCAGGCGGATTCTCGCGCTGGCATGAGCATCCAGTACAGACAGCGATGCGTGAAGGACACGAAGAGACAGGCTTTTTCCTGGAAGTGGGAGATGTGATCAACGTCTATCCAGGCATCACAAAACGTTTCGATGATATGAGTACCATCACCATTATCTATCAAGCCAAAGTGGTAGGCGGCTCACTGCATTCCACCGCAGAAGGACAACCACTCTGGCTCGATGAGCAGACGCTACGCGCACGCACTGGCGACTACTACGCTGGTATGCTAGACAAGTATCATGCCTGGCAAGCACAACAGCGCGAGGTCAACACCGCTCGCCGCTAACGATGCCCTATAGAATCGATTTATCCGGCAAAAGCAAACTTCTCCAGCCCTTTGACATCAGTGCTGAGTTTGAAGATATCGCCAGAGAACGGATAACGTTCAAGTGTCTCCCCATCTAGACCATTCCAGGCTGAGGTGATGTAGAGTTCATTAAGTTCGGAACCACCAAAAACGCAACTGGTCGTGCGCAAGGCGGGTACCTGGACGACCTGCTCAATCTGTCCATTGGGTGCATAACGGTTAATCTTCGCGCCACCCCAACAGGCACTCCAGATATAGCCCTCACTATCGACTGCCAGCCCATCCGGTACAGCGTTGCTATCTTGCAGATGAGCGAAGATACGGCGATTAGTAATTGAACCTGTTGCGGCATCGAAATCATAAGCATAGATGACACGCTGAGGAGAATCGGTGAAGTACATGATTGTGTTATCGGGACTCCAACCGATGCCGTTGCTTATACCAACCCCTACCTCCATGACATGCACAGAGTGATCGGGGTCAAGCCGATACAGCACACCTTCCTTGTTCGGTTCATTATTCATGCTCATCGTGCCAGCCCAGAAACGCCCGGCACAATCGACCGCGCCATCGTTAAAGCGCATATGCTCTTTGTCAGCAATGGGATTGGCAATCACCTCTAATTGCTGCGTTTGCTCATCCCAGGTGGCAAAACCTTTTTTTGTTGCCATAACCAGACCACCACTGGCTCTAAAAGCCATGACACCAATCGGTGTGCCGACATGAAGTATCTCGTGCGCATCAGAGCCAGGACGCCAACGCAGGAAGGTGCCGTCGAGAATATCAACCCAATAGAGTCTCTGCTCCTCGCTGTTCCAGATCGGTCCCTCACCCAGCCTGTTACGACTCGCCAATACTTGTGTAGCTTCTGTCATTGTTCCTCTCCTAACCAACGGACACGGTAAACCGGTCCCTACATCATCGTTTTCTATCGTCCATGTTAAGATCGTTACAGTGAATACCCACAAACGTGAACATATTGTTTAGCAAGGCGTGTTAGTCCTGCCCAGTCTTTATGACGTACCAGATTTTTATCGACTAATTGGCTCCCAATGGCTACGGTGTAAGCGCCCGCTGCCAGGAAGGCTGCACAGTTTTCCAGGCTGACACCACCGGTTGGCACGAGTAAGAGATTGGGCAACGGTGCCAGCACATCTTTGAGATAGTCTGGCCCCAAGCGTCCTGCTGGAAAGATTTTGACGTATTCAGCGCCTGCATTCCACGCCGTTAGTATCTCGGTTGGCGAAAAAGCACCGCATACGACTGGTACGTTATGACGGCGTCCAGTAGTAATCACTTCTGGCAGGAGCGCAGGGGTGACAAGAAATTGCGCCCCGGCTTCAATGGCAATTTCGGCGTGCTGCGTATCCAGCACAGTACCGGCTCCCACCACGGCGCTCTCACCCAATTCTCGGCGTACCTGTGTGATAGCTTGCGGCGCTAATTCGTTGGTAAAAGTAAATTCGAGCGCGTTGATTTCTCCCTCACAAAGAGCGTGGCTCAATTGTACCGCATCCGAAAGATCATCGAGGCGCACAATAGCAATAGGTTGGCGGCGTTTAATAATGCGTTGGCTTGCCTGTGTCATGTCCCACTTTCCTCAGTTCAAGCATAGTAATCGTAGTGCATAAGGATATACACTCTTCAAGAGTACCACAATGTTGCTTTAGTAGCCATTGTAAAGATGAGCAGGGCGATCCCTCGCGGTCGCCCTGCCTGCCTTCACAGAGTGAGGAACAGTTGTCAAATAACAATGCTATAATGGAGAAAGAGAGGCACATGAAAGTTATTCCCGCCGATCAGTAGCTACAGCTTAGAAAGGCACAGTTACGCATGAAGATTACCACATTAGAACTCTTTCAAGTTCCCCCGCGCTGGCTCTTCCTCAAAATCTCCACCGACGAGGGTTTGAGTGGTTGGGGTGAACCTATTCTTGAGGGACACGCCAGCACAGTCGCTGCGGCGGTACATGAAATTGGGGGTTGCTTGATCGGGCAAGACCCCAGGCGTATCGAGGATATCTGGCAACAACTCTATCGTGGGCGCTTCTATCGCGGAGGGGGCATTCTACTCAGTGCGATGGCCGGTGTTGACCAAGCGTTGTGGGATTTGAAGGGCAAATACTATAACATACCCATTTACGAATTTTTCGGTGGTCTGGTGCGTGACCATATTCGTGTCTATTCATGGATTGGCGGTGATCGTCCTGATGAGGTGGCACAGGCAGCACGAGACCGCGTTGATGCAGGCTTCACGGCAATCAAGATGAATGCTACTAGCCAGATGCACTACATCGACTCTTACGACAAGGTTGACGATGTTATTAAGCGTGTTAGCGAGGTGCGTGCCGTTACAGGCAATGCTTTTGGTATCGCTATTGATTTTCACGGTCGCATTCATAAAAGTATGGCAAAAGTGCTGGCGCGAGAGCTGGAGCCATTACATCCACTCTTTATCGAGGAACCTGTGCTACCCGAAAATGACGAAGCACTACGCGAGATTGCCCATCACACCTCTATTCCTATCGCTACTGGAGAACGGCGCTATTCACGCTGGGACTTCAAGCATCTGCTTCATAACGGCTATGTCGATATTTTACAGCCAGACCCTTCACACGCGGGCGGCATCAGCGAGGTCAAGAAGGTTGCGGCAATGGCTGAGGCTTACGATGTCGCCGTCGCGCCACACTGCCCGCTCGGCCCAATAGCTCTAGCGACGTGTATTCAGATAGATGCCAGTACCCCTAATGTCTTTATTCAAGAACAAAGTCTGAACATTCACTACAATGAGAAAAGCGATCTACTTGACTACCTGAGCGACCCGTCCGTCTTCACCTACCACAACGGCGTGGTAGCGATACCGAGCGGTCCTGGCCTGGGCATCAGCATTGACGAAGAAAAAGTGCGTGCGGCGGCAACTACCAATCACAATTGGCATAATCCCATCTGGCGTAACAACGATGGTACGGTTGCTGAATGGTAGCATTCGATATCTAGAAAAGCGAGAAAGCCCATGTCACTTGATGTCGTCAGCTTCGGCGAAACGATGCTTCGTCTCAGCCCCCCTCCTGGTATACGTTTGGACAATGCAACCACGCTTTCTGTACATGTCGCAGGGACGGAAACGAATACACTCTGTGCCTTAGCCCAACTTGGTTTACGAACAGCGTGGCTCTCCGCGCTCCCGCGGACGCCAATTGGGAGACGCATCGAAGGCGAATTGCGTCGCTACGACGTGCAAACGGATAACATCCTCTGGATGAATGGTTCGTCGCGTCTGGGCCTCTTCTACGCCGAAGAAGCGCCGTCACCACTCGGTACCCAGGTCCACTATGATCGCGCAGCCTCGGCTTGTGCCACTATCAACCCGGACGCGCTTGACTACTCTGTCGTCGATACCGCACGCCTGCTACATCTTACCGGTATTACACCTGCACTGAGTGAGCAGGCGCGTACAGTTGCTATGCGCCTGCTCAAGCGTGCGCTGGATCACAACGTTCCTATCTCTTTTGATGTGAACTATCGTGCTAAACTCTGGTCGCCAATCGAGGCCGCACAAGGCATCGAAGAATACTGCCAGCATGCCAATATTCTCATCTGCACTCGTGCCGATGCCGCCGATTTATGGCATATCACAGGGACTGCTCAGGATATCCTGGAGCAGATAGCCAATCGCTTCGATCATGGTCAACAAGCACAGGCATTGGCAATAACACTGGGTAGTGAAGGAGCGGCAGAGCTACGCAATGGACAGTTTTCCAGCGCCCCGGCTCTACCGACGGAGGGCGCATTCCGTTTCGGTTCAGGTGATGCCTTCGCGGCTGGCTACCTCTATAGCTATCTGGAAGGTGAACTCTATCAGGAGCTACACGAAAGCAGTGGCACAACACCGCTCTTATTCGGCAACGCGCTTGCCGCGCTCAAACGTTGTATCGCGGGCGATATTGCCACTATCAGCGTGCAGGATGTACGCACACTACTGTATAATCAGTCTGGCTTGCGCTTCCGCTAAGTGCAGGTAGAATAGTATACAGAAGGTCGCTTATGCAGCAAAAACAGACTGAACTTATACAGATTGATGCGTTACAACCAGATACACAGCTTATTCAGCGTGCAGCCACGCTGATACAAGCAGGCCAGCTAGTGGTGTTTCCGACCGAGACTGTGTATGGTCTAGGGGCGAATGCGCTTGATGCTTCGGCGATCACAGCCATTTTCGCGGCGAAAGGGCGACCATATAGTGACCCACTGATCGTGCATATCGCCGATTTTGCCAGTTTAGAGCCACTTGTCACCTCTATTCCAGATGAGGCCAGAAGGCTGGCAAAGGCATTTTGGCCGGGACCCCTCACGCTCGTGCTACCAGCTCATCCGAGCGTCCCTAGACAGGTCACTGCGGGTATGGATACGGTCGCTATCCGTATGCCACGTCATCCGGTGGCACTGGCACTGATTCGCGCCGCCGCATTACCTATCGCCGCGCCAAGCGCCAATCGCTTTATGCATGTTAGTCCTACAACAGCCCAACATGTCTATGCCGATTTACAGGGACATGTCCCTCTGATATTAGATGCCGGACCATGTGAAATTGGTGTCGAGTCCACGGTCCTTGATCTATGCACAGAGACACCAACCATCTTACGCCCCGGCGGCACCAGTCTGGAAGCATTGCGCTCGGTATTACCAACCGTGCAACCTCCTCAACTCCGTCAAGCCCAATCTGGTTCATCTGAAAGTAATGCTCCCAAATCACCAGGGCAGATGCTCATCCATTACGCACCTGCGGTACCAGCATACCTCTTTACCGGCTCCGAAGCAAGCATACACGCCACCATGCTTGCTGAGCTAGAGCGACGACAGAGGCAAGATGAGCGGGTGGGTTTACTGATTACAGAAGAAGATGTGCCAACCTTTCAACAGAGTGGCGCGGCCCTTTATGTTTTGGGTAGCACTCATATGCCAGAGCAGGTGGCGGCACGGCTTTTCGCGGGACTGCGCACGCTTGAGGAGAGCGGCGTCCAGGCCATCTTTTGCCGCGATTTCGTGCAAGAAGGTATTGGTCTCGCCATTCATGATCGGTTAATGAAGGCTACAGGGAGTAAAGTTATTAATGCGACATCATGATTGACGATGGAGATGGCGTATTTTTAGTGCTACCTGGAGCGAGAGACGCAATTCAGAATCTTCCAGCGAGAGACCTAATAGTTCCTCGACACGGGCAAGCCGGTAAAGCAACGAATTACGGTGCAGATGCATAGTACGCGCTGTCTCACTGAGATTGCCATTACAGCGAAAGAAACCTTCTAACGTCTCGATCAACGGACCATCGTTGCGTGCATCATGGTCGAGCAGAGGACCAAGCGTTTCGTTGTAAAAATCGGTCAGTTCCTGTTGCCCATCCATATAGAAGAGTAGTCGATAGATGCCGAGACGTGCGAAGGCATTGATAGTACCAGCGCCGAAAAGCGTCTGTCCAATCTCTAATGCTTGTTGCGCCTCACGCCATGATTGTGGAATGCCTTGAAGCTGCCGCGCGATGCGCCCAATGCCGACAGTAGCTATTGGGCTACTGCGTCCTTGTTGCAAACGCTGGTGAACCCGTTCCAGACGCGCAAAGACCATTTGCTCATACATATGGTCATCGGATTCGCTATTTTCTACACTGGTAAGAGGCAGTAATGCTACCACGCGACGTATTTCAGGTAGGAGCCAGCAGGAGGGCCAGGCACGCAATAATTCTTCACGAATGCGCCTGCTCCATTGGATAAATAACTTACTCGCGTTGCTCTCAGTAGCGGCAGAAACAATCTCGAAGATCACTACCACCTGGGGCAACGAAAGATCATAGCCCAGAATACGGGCGCGAGCAATCATCTCATCGGGACTCTGATAATTGCCTTGCAGGACATCAGTGAATGCCTCAACCTGGTAACGGCTCTCTACTTCGCTACGCTCACGCTCACGCGCGAACTCGATAGCTAAAATAGGCACAACCTGATTGAGGATAATACGTTCTAGATAGTCAAAATCGCCCTCATGACCGATCAGGGAGAGATAGCCAACAACTTCATGCCGAATAGCAATGGGTTCAACAACGCGCACCAGAGTGTGCTGACGCAACCATTCATCAGTGAGCGGAGTTGATAAATTAAG
>JAJZEJ010000012.1 GCA_021828635.1 Chloroflexota bacterium | reverse complement strand
GCCTGATGAAAGCCATGCGCACGCCGATCCCAGTAGCCCACACTCGACTTACTCAATTGTGCGTAGGCTGCATCCATCTGCTGTGCGCGAGCCTGCAACAATTCGTGCCAGCGTTCAAGAGCTGTCTGCATAACTTTAGTCGCCTGCGCTAGCCGTATCTGGGCTAAGAATTTTCGACTTGAGGCAGTCAAAAAACTGGCCGGTCAGCTTCTCAGCGGTACTGCTCATCAAACGCGCACCCACACTGGCGATAGTGCCACTGACAACCACATTGGCTACCCAATCCATGCGCGTCTGAGCATCATTCTCCGCTACCAGATTCATGGTGCCAGCCAGTTCTACCGCACTACCGGGAGCCTTACCACGTCCCTTAACAACCATACGATCTGGCTCACTCATCTCTGGGCGCGTGACATCTAGTGTAAACTTAGCCTTGACTGGCCCAACACCGACAGCGATGACCGCCTTCCAGTGTTCAGTTCCCAACTCTTCAAGGCTCTGAAAACCGGGGGCGCAGGCCGCTACTTTATTCACATCTAACAAGTAAGCCCATACTGTCTGTATGGGAGCGTCCATCGTCTGAGAACCTGAAAATTCCATATACTGTCTACCTTCCGTTCTGTACGAGATATGCTTGTGGGTTGCCTTCAAACAACCGCTTGCATGCAGGGCAGCAGAAATAGAACACTCGACCATCGTAGCTACTGCGATGACGAGCGTTAGCAGTTTCTACTATCATACCACACACCGGATCAAGAGCAGTGTCGTCGCTCACAGGCTCAACGACAGATACAGATGCATCTTGCACCTCGTGAGCATCTGATTGACTACTTGATGCCGATGAAGCCGCAAGATGGTTCATCTGCACCAATTCGGCCAGAATACTGGCGGCGATCTCTTCGGGTGTAATCGCGCCAATATCCAGCCCTGCCGGTGCGTGCAGACGCGCAAGCTGTTGATCCTCTATACCAGACGCACGAAGGTAGGTTCGACAGGTATCAGCGCGTCGGCGGCTGGCTACTAGGCCCACGTAACGCGCTGGACTACGCAACGCCGACTCTAAAGCATCCTCATCATATTCACCGTGTGTCGCAATAACGATTGAACTACGGCTATCCAGCGGAAGTTGGCTCAGATCGGCATGACCGAGTTGAATGATATTGAAATGTAGCGTCGAAGCCAGTTGATGTAAAGCGGATATGATAGGAGAAGCACCGATCAGCACAAGTTGTGGCAGTGGGAAATGTGGTTCCATATAGACCTCTAACGCTCCTCCGCTGGCGCAGGTCATGGGGAAAACGCGCACTTGCTGCCGGGCAGGACCACCATCAGCACCCAAATGAAGGAGATATGGCTCATCACCTTCCTGTAAAGCGCGTAATGCTTCGCGTATCACTATTGGTTGCGAGCAACTTCCACCGATCCAGCCTATCATCCGCCCGTCAGTCTCGATCAGCGCCTGTGCGCCGGGTTTGGCAGAGGTGGGACGCTCGCACCATACAACGGTCGCAAGAACAAAGGGTTTGCCAGCCTGCGTCAATTCATGCGCAAGTTCAAGTAATGGTTGAGGCATGGTATTTCTCCAGAAGACAGTAGAAGGCAGTAGAAGGCGGCAGAAGACGGCGTACAGAGTATCGGAACACTCTGTACGTCGCTTCGAGGTACTCACTCAGTAGTTAGACCTTTTTCTTGCAAAACACTCCACACCTTCCAGGGCGTCAGCGGCATATCGATATGCCGCACACCGACATGGGCCAGCGCATCGACTACCGCATTAACGATAGCTTGTGGCGCACCCACTGTCGGCGACTCGCCCACACCTTTCGCGCCAATAGGATGATGCGGCGACGGCGTGACGGTACGACCTGTCTCCCAATGTGGTGTCTCCATCGCGGTCGGGATCAGGTAGTCCTGGAAATTGGCAGTCAGCAAGTTGCCATCTTCGTCGTAGGCCAGTTCCTCATACATAGCCGGAGCCAGTCCTTGTGTCAGCCCACCATGCACCTGACCATCGACAATCATTGGGTTGATCACGGTGCCACAGTCGTCAATCGCAACAAAACGACGAATCTTAACCTGACCAGTGCCACGATCAATGTCCACGACACAGATATACGCACCGAAAGGATAGGTCAGGTTGGGCGGGTCGTAGTAGTTGACGGCCTCAAGTCCCGGCTCAAGATAGGGTGGGCAATTGGTATAGGCGGCAAAAGCCAGTTCCTGAATAGTCTTGCCTTTACCAGGAGCGCCTTTGACAAAGAAACGTCCAGGCTCCCACTCCAGGTCTTCTTCGCCGACTTCCAGGAGATAAGCCGCGATCTTTTTGGCCTTATCGCGTACCTTGCGGGCCGCCATTGCCGTTGCCGCACCTGCTACCGGCGTGCTGCGGCTGGCATAGGTACCCAGGCCATAAGGCGCGGTATCCGTATCACCATGCTCGACATCGATATCATCGGGCGACATGCCAAGTTCGGCGGCGATGATCTGTGCAAAAGTCGTCTCGTGGCCCTGGCCCTGCGTCTGCGCTCCGATACGCGCTAATGCCTTACCGGTTGGATGCACACGAATCTCGCAGCTATCGAACATTTCAATACCAGCGATATCGAAGTGCTTGCCGGGGCCAGCACCCACAATCTCGGTAAAGGTGGAGATACCAATGCCCATCAATTCACCACGCGCCCGCTTCTCAGCCTGCTCCTTGCGCAACTCATCGTAGCCAATCGTCTCCATCGCCAATTTCAAAGAACCCTCATAGTTGCCACTATCATAGGTCCAATCGAGTGCTGAGCGATAGGGAAACGCCTCCGGCTGAATGAAGTTCTGCCGTCGTAGTGCTGCCGGGTCTTTGCCCATGTCATGTGCCAGCGTATCCATCATACGTTCGATCAGATATGATGCCTCAGTGACACGGAACGAGCAGCGATACGCGATACCGCCAGGAGCTTTGTTAGTATGAACGGCATCAACATCCACAAAGGCATGCTTGAAGTCATAGGAACCGGTGCAGATGTGGAACAGACCAGCAGGAAACTTCGTGGGTTGCGCGGCTGCATCGAATGCGCCATGATCGGCCAGTGTATGCACACGCAATGCTTTAACCGTACCATCTTTGTCAGCAGCAATTTCCGCATGGATGTGGTAATCGCGTGCGAAACCGGTACTGCTCAAATTCTCAGTACGATCTTCAATCCACTTGACCGGTTTACCAGTCGTAATCGAAGCCACAACAGCGCAGACATAGCCAGGGTAAATGGGTACTTTATTGCCAAAGCCGCCACCTACATCCGGCGAGATGATGCGGATACGATGCTCAGGCAGACCAGCAACGATGGCAAAGAGCGTGCGATGCGCGTGTGGTGCCTGCGAGGTCATCCAGACAGTCAATTTACCCGTTGCTTTGCGAAAATCGGCAACGCAACCACAGGTCTCGATGGGCGCGGGATGGATACGCGGAATGTAGAGATCCTGCGCTACCACAATGCCATCGCGCTCAGCCGAAGTAAAGGCGGCATCGGTAGCGGCTTTATCGCCCGTCTCCCAGTGATAAATTTGGTTTGTGGGCTGCTTCTCTTTCTTATCGGGGCGCAGCAACGGCGCGTCGGGGTCAAGCGCCTTTTTAGCATTAATGACTACCGGCAGTGGCTCATATTCAACATCAACCGCCTCTACGCCGTCGGCGGCGGCGTAGCGGCTGGTAGCAACGACAAAAGCCACTTCTTGCATCTGATACAGCACGCGATCAACAGCCAGCACAGCCTCCATATCGGCGGAGAGCGTCGGCATCCATGCCAAACCGGCTGCTTCCAGGTCTTTGCCGGTGATAACTGCGACTACCCCTGGTACCTGCAATGCGGCGCTAATATCAACGTTTTTGATCAGAGCATGAGCATAAGGGCTGCGCACAATATCACCATAGAGCATCCCTGGCAACTGTACATCATCCACGTAGTTGCCCTGACCACGAATGAAACGTGCATCTTCTTTACGCTTATATGGTTCGCCCAGACCATGATGGGCATGGACCTCTGTCGCCATCATTCGCCTCCCTCACCGGCGCTGACCGGCACTTGCTCAGGTGTACTCATTTTATCGGCGGCATATTGAATCGCTCGCACAATGTTGACATACCCGGTGCAGCGACAGAGGTTGCCCGAAATACCCTCGCGTATCTCATGCTCGCTGGGATGAGGATTGCGTTGCAAAAGGGCAATGCCAGCCATCATCATACCTGGCGTGCAGTAACCGCACTGCAAAGCATGCATCTCATGGAAACCTTCTTGCATCGGATGCAGCTTATCGCTCTGCTCCAAACCTTCCACAGTCATGATCTGGCGACCATTAGCTTGCACAGCAAACATCGTGCAAGATTTGGTGGCTTTGCCATCGACGAGAATGGTGCAAGCTCCGCAGGATGAGGTATCGCAACCAATGTGGGTACCCGTTAGACGCAAGCCATCGCGTATCCAGTGAACAAGGAGCGTGCGAGCCTCCACATCATCTTCATAGATAGTGCCGTTGATCGTCGCACGAATGTGATGTTTACTCATATTGCCCCCTTCCTGTTGCGCGAGACAACGCCTTGCGTAAAGCACGTCCACATAGCGTTCGCACCATCGCACGCTTATACTCTGCTGGACCACGTGTATCACTCGTTGGTTGCGAGGCAGCAGCAGCCAGTTCAGCCGCGTGCTGCATAGCTTCCTCATTGAGAACATTACCAATCAATGCCCGCTCGGCGGCTCGCGCCTTGATTGGGTACGCCCCAACATTGGTCAGGCCAATACCAGCGTGAGTCACTACGTTGCCACTATCCAACGTGACATAGACCGCAACACCAGCGATAGCATAATCGCCAACTTTGCGTTCAAGCTTGAGATAGGCTCCGCCGCTACGCTCTGGGGGCGCGGGTATGCGAATCTCAGTCAGTAACTCATCAGGGTGGAGTGTCGTTTCAAAGGCAGAGTCGGTAAAAAACTCTTCAATGGGAATGACACGTTGCCCGGTCGCACCAGTCACAACAACACTGGCTCCAAGTGCCAGCATGGTCGCTGGATGATCGTTCGCGGGGTCGGCGTGCGCGAGATTGCCGCCGACGGTTGCCCAATTGCGCACCACTGGATCAGCCACACCATTGGCCGTATCCCGCAAAATGGGATAGCGTGTTCCAATGAAAGAGGAGCTATCCAGAACAGATTCGCGGGTTAGACTGCCAATGTGCAGCATACCATCGGTTTCCTGCACATAATCCAGGTCGGGAATACCATTGATGTCGATAAGAACGGAGGGGCTGGCAAGGCGAAAACGTAAGATGGGGATCAGGCTCTGCCCACCCGCGAGGATTTTGGCTTCATCGCCGTGCTGCTGCAAGAGCGATACCGCTTCGGCTACGCTACCTGCCATAACATAATCAAATGGACCAGGGATCACACTATTACCTCCAACATCTCTTGACGCGCAGCTATGCCGCGCTTCATCGTCGAGAAACACGCCAGATCGATGAGAAGGTTGCCATGCAAGAGGTATGCAGACCTCTACGCTAGAACAGTATAAAGTTTTCTGGCCGAGGAGTGTTACACCCAAAAGGAGGTAATTTGGACCATACGAAAGGGGGTATTTTTGCTCAGAGCCAACCCTGTTTAACAGCTACCATCACCGCTTCCGTCCGATTTTTGACACCTAAACGATGCAAAATCTCCTGCACATAGCCCTTGACGGTATTCTCGCTGAGGTACAACTGGGTCGCAATTTCACGGCTGGAAAGTCCTTGCGCGACCAGGCGCAAAATAACAAGTTGCTGTGAACTTAAAGGCTCTGGCTCAAGTTCGCTTTGAGCATGCGAAGCATGACGTAGTTGTGATAGCACAGCCATTGCCGCCTTAGAGTCAATAGCAGCCTCGCCACGTGCCACAGCACGGATAGAGCGTTTAAGGTCAAAACGCTCAACATCCTTGACAATATACCCACGTGCGCCCGCTTTGATACATTGGGCGACCAATTGTTGATCGGTAAAGGTGGTGAGAATAATTACCGCTATTTCAGGGAAACGCTCTGTCACCTCTTGACAGACTTCGATACCACTACTATCAGGAAGGCGCACATCCAATAGCACAATATCAGGCTGTAATTGCTCAATACCCTGTAATGCCTGTGATGCATTAGATGCATCACCGACAATAACGAAATCAGGTTCAGTCAGCAAGATAGCTTTCAGTCCCTCGCGTACCATCTCGTGATCGTCCACAATCATAATACGAATCATCGCGGCACCACCACCTTTACAATTAAACCTCCCTCTTCACCATTAGAGAGTGTGAGATGGCCGCCAAGCTCCTCAATCCGATGGCGCATTCCACGCAAACCAAAATGGACAGCATTATGCTCGTAATGTTGCAGTACCTGCGCAGGGATGCCCGCACCATTATCTTGCACCACTAACACCGCCTGCTCATATGTGACTTGCACAGTCACAATAACAATACTGGCCTGCGCATGACGGCGCACATTTAAGAGGGTTTCCTGAGCAACCATCAACAACGTCTGCTCGATGTGTGTAGGCAGTGCGCCCGTCCACTCGGCCACAACTAAATCAGCTTCTAATGAAGATACTTCGCGCAGGTCATGAATAAGGTTATAAAGCTGCTTAACCAGACCTTCTTCCGACAATTCAGCCGACGAGAGCGCAAAAAGCGCATCTCGCACCTGCGCTGTTCCCAATGATGCAAGTTGCCTGATAGAACGCAATGCAGGAGTAAGCGGAGAACTGACCTCTAGCTGCTCATGCGCCCAATTGGCTTTAAGGCCAATCGTAAATAATGTCTGCTGCACACGATCATGCAATTCCTGTGCAATTCTGCTGCGCTCCTCTGTCAACATCTGGCGCTTCTGCGCTTCAGTAAGCTCATGATGCAAATGTTGTAAGTCGGTAGCTACTTTGCTCAGATCACGATTACGCTGCTCCAGTTCCGCCGTGCGCTCACGCACTTCATGCTCTAATTGAGCAGCATACACCTCCATTGCCTGCCGTTCCCTGGCGACTAATTGTGCATTATGCAATGCAACAGCCGCTTGTGCGCCCAAAGCTTCCACCAGTTCTACATGGCGTGTCTGAAAACGTCCAGCACTGGTGTGACCAATGAGAAATGCGCCTAACATCGTCTCCTCGCGCGTTTTTAGCTGCACCCCCAGAAAACTCTTCACTGGAATATGCCCATGCGGCACACCACGATACCGCGTATCATTATGTACATCGTCAACGAGAATAGAGTCGCCTTCCCAGAAGACGGGATGCAACACCCCAATACCTTCTACCGGCCCAAGCTGACGAAAATGTTTCACCATCTCTGGCCTATCACCAGAAATTGCCGCTAGATTGAAACTAACCTTATTGTGCTGCGTAACCGGTTTTTCTACATCTGTCTCAACCAGTTCTGGAATCAGGAAAAAAGCGGCGTATTCAGCAGCAGTAACTTTGCGTGCAGCATCCGTAATCATCTGGAGCAGACGCTGGAGATTAAACTCTGAGGTGAGAGCAATAGCAATACGGTTCAATTGCTCAAGTTCTTCAGCTTGCTGCTGCAGATTAGCAATTAATCGAGCGCGTCCCTCATCTATTGTCTGTGTCATACGCTTGCTCCATTGGCTTCATCGCACCTATGAACAGCATCTCTGATACTGCAAGTATACCATACCATGACCGCGCACACTTGACTCACTCATGTTTACTATCAACTAGTTACCATTGAACAGAGTGATACGATAGGACTAATTCTATTACACAAGCAATTTCTCTCTATCCATAGGCAAAAAAGGCTATCAACCATCCATCTTTAGCTGTGAAGTCACAAACAAACCTCGTTGTTGTAACCCCTTTACAATCTATATCGTGAACATAACGATTATACTGTAAGGAGGGAGCCATGACTCCACAAACGAATAAGACCCAGCAAACTCCACATCCGCAGATGAGTTATGAACAGCAGTACCATGATGCGCTACGTTTGAACCCTTTTCCCATGTATCGTCAGTTACGTGAGACGCAACCCGTTTTCTATAATGAATCCCGTCAATGGTGGGAACTGTATCGCTATGATGACATACTCGCTGTTTTGAG
>JAJZEJ010000760.1:3350-8124 GCA_021828635.1 Chloroflexota bacterium | reverse complement strand
AAGGGGTGCTGATCGGTGTGACTCGTAATGTCGTGTTGACACTGGTGGAAGGCCGTTTTGCCATTGAAGAGCGCCCAATTCGGTTTGACGAACTGGCTCATGTCGATGAAGCCTTCATCACCTCGTCGTCAAAGGAGATCGTTCCTGTTGTGCAGATTGATACTATGGTAATTGGTGATGGTAAACCGGGGCCACGCACGACAGAGTTAGAGCAGAGATTTATTGAGATGGTTGAGCGTGGGGCGTGGTAAAGAAAAATTCTAAGGATGGTATGAGTTATCCCGCATGTAGAAGCTTTTCTGATACCTTTCAGATGCTAGAAAGGCTTCCACATGCGGGGATGACTTATGATTGGTTGTCTAGTTTCTGATGCAGGATTTCGATCTGTTCGATAATCTCGGCCAGCGTGGTGAAATGAAGTTCTTCCATCTCTTCTCGCAGGGATTCCAGACGCTCTAACAGGTCCATGTCGTCATAATCTTCGCCATCCAGATCGTCCAGGGGATGCTTGTGAGCTTCGAAGGTTGCCATGAGTGTTCAAGCTCCTTTCAGAAATGCATCTCTGTATGAGACGTGTTCCTATTTTATCCTTTTTTGTGTCATCTTGTATAAGGGTGCAGGCGGACGCGGTGAACCGGTTCCTACGCGAATAGGAAAGATGTATTAGGGTTTTCATAGCCCCAACCGCCCTGGCTATCATTGCCGCGATCAACAAGCGCGGGCTGGCCGTGAATTTGTCCCTTATTAGTAATGGTCACGATATAGAGACCGCTTTTGGATGAAAGCGAACGACCTTGCCAGAGAGTGCGACCGCGCGTGAGGAAAAGAAAGCGTGTACTATCGCTGGCCCAGATAGTGTTAGGGATGGGATGGAGGAGCGCATCCACACCTGGTAACGTGACTGCTTCAGCCTGCGATGCGCCCGCCGCATCACTCAGGAGTCGTTGCTTTTGTCCTGTTGTGACAGAGATCAGGCTGAGTGTGTGCAGACTGTCAAGCAGCAAGAAGTGGCTATCGGGCGACCAGTAGGGAATGCTGTCGGCCTCGCCGTTAAACTGTACGCTGGTTTTATGTAAGAGGTCAAGGATAGTATAGTTTGTGCCGGTACTGTAGAGAACCGCATTACCATCTGGCGACCAAGCGAATTGTGTACACTGGCAAGTTGCCAACGTGGTTGTCTGACCACTGGGAGAACGTATACGCAGTTGCACCATGTTAGCGATGGATGAGGATGAAGTGATAGCATAGAGCAAAGCGGGTTGCTGATGTGCAGGTTGCCATAGGAGACGTTCAAGCGTTGCTGGCAATGGATGTCCAGGTAAGTTACCTTGTATGAGCGTGTGCTGCTTTGTTCCGGCCAACGTTGTGGTGAAGGCACCGTGCGTATAATTTTCTATAGTCGTATTCGTGCCATCGGCGATAGAGGGGATGGAATAGCTTCTTGGCAAGGTTTGGGTAGCGATGCCGCCCGGTTGGTCATCTTGTGAGACGAGCCAGAGAGCCGCATCGGGGCTATCGGTTGGTAGAGCATCCTGACGGTAAATCACATGATGTCCATTGGCGTTCCAGAATGGGTTACTATAGCTAATGTTGGCACTGGAAAACATTGTGGGTATGGGTGTACCGCCATTGATACCAATAGTGTTGATGCCACTAGGAAGATCACCGGGTTCCATCGTGAGCGGGTTACTCTCAATGTGTTTGCCTGCCGCCGTCTTAGCGAATGTCGGGTCGATCTGCCGATAAACCAGTATATGATGTGATGGCGACCAGCTATAGCTCAAGACCGGCAGTGCATCATTGACAAGAGCGAAGGCGTTCGTTCCATTGGGATCAATGGTCCAGAGGTGTCCATCGCGCAGAAAGGCGATTTCGTTGCCACCAGTATGACCGGAAGCACAGGATGCCAATAGAGGAAGGAGCAGTGTGAGCAATATAAGTAGCCGCAGTAATAGTTGGCGAGCTACTTTGTGTTGTGTAATGTTCATAAAGTGTATCTCTCGTTATAGCTCGATATTATTTACGGATATGGTATCATATTTTTGATATATTACAATGCTTGGGTATGATTTCATGAAGCGGAGCGCGTGTGGAACTGAGACATCTCCTCCTTACATCTTATTCCGGGAAAAGGCCACGCTGGTGGCGTTATGCTATTGATACCGTGCTTGCCACGCTGAGTGCGCTGGCGATTACTGCTATTATTTATGTGTGGAAGCTCTATCCAAACATTCCTAATATCTCGCTCCTCTATGTGCCGTTGGTCATGGTGTTGGCAAGTACACGAGGGCGTTTCGCGGCGATTGTCAATTCGGTGGTAGCGTTTCTAGCTTTTGATTACTTCCTCGTTTCTCCGTTTTATACATTTGATGTCGCTAAATTTGGCGAATGGCTGGCGTTGGGCATCTTTCTGATTACGGCGGTGATTACTGGGCAATTGGCCTCGGCGTTGCGTGCGCGTGCCGAACAGGCCAGTCAACGCGAACGTGAGACACGCGCATTGTATCAGTTGGTGAGTGCGACTACCAATGAAGAGAGCCTGGAACGCCAGCTTGGGCTGGTGGCAAAGGCCATTGTGGAGAGCTTTGTCGCTGATGGGGTGCGCGATTGCACGATCTTTTTGCCAGAGCCAGGCAAAAGTGCGCGATTGCTCGCCAGTGCCTCGATATCCAGGGAGCCGATGAATCTGGAACCTGATGAGGAAAAGTTGGTGCAAAGAGTCATAGAGCGACAAGAAATCATCAATGCGCGTCGAAAAAGATCAGCTACGGGTAGCTCGAATGCAGATGAAATAGGAGGGAAGCGTGCGACGGATTTACATCTACATGGGCGCATGTTTCCACTCAAGGTTGGGCAACGCACGGTTGGCGTGGTACGCATAACGATTGTACAAAACATTCATGAGGAGGAAACGCGCTCGTTTGTGATTGATCAGGCTGGCAATTCCACGCCGCGTAATGCTTTCTTCTTCTCGTTTTTAGATCAGGCCGCCTCAATTATCGAACATGCCCGTCTGCACCAGGAAGGTATGCAGGTCGAGGTGCTGCAACGCACTGATGAGTTGCGTGCCGCTTTGCTTTCATCTGTCTCGCATGACTTGCGCACGCCGTTATCTTCCATTAAAGCCGCTGCTAGTAGTTTGTTGCAAGAGGATGTGCAATGGGACGAGGAGGCACGTCGCAGTTTTGCTACCTCTATTGAGCGCGAAGCCGACCGCTTGAATCGACTGGTAGGCAATCTGCTGGACATGTCACGCATTGAGGGTGGGGCGCTTCAACCGGAGAAAGAATGGTATCCTATTGAAGAACTAATCCATGATGTGGTAAGTAATGTACAGGCGCGGTCAAACGACCATCCTATAACGGTAGCGGCGGCTGATGGCTTGCCACCGGTGCAATTAGACTATCTGCAAATGGACCAGGTATTGACAAATCTGCTGGAAAATGCGATACGTTATACGCCCATTGGTACACCCATTGAGGTGCGTGCGTGCGTGCAAGATAATTTGATGCTACTGAGCATAGCAGACCGTGGACCGGGTATTCCGTATGGAGATGAGGAACGTATTTTTGACAAATTTTATAGCGTAGCAGACGGTAAGCGAAAGAAGCGGCAAGGATTTGGTCTGGGTCTGGCGGTATGCAGAGGGCTGGTAGAGGCGCATGGAGGGCATATCTGGGCAGAGAACCGCAAAGATGGTGGAGCAATCTTCTTTTTCACGTTGCCATTGGATACGGAGGTGTCGGAATATGAGTAAAAGTGGAGCGCGTATCCTCGTTGTTGATGACGAGGTTGAGATTGTGCGAGCTTTGCAGCGTAGCCTGGTAGCGCACGGCTTTGAGGTATTTACTGCCAATAGTGGGGAGGAGGCGCTGGATGAGATTATATTACATCGCCCTGATTTGATGTTACTAGACTTGGGTTTGCCGAGCATGAGTGGTCTGGAAGTCTGTAAACATGTACGTGCTGCATCGAATTTACCAATTATTGTACTTTCGGTCAAAGATGCTGAGCGCGATAAAGTTCTGGCACTTGATCTTGGGGCCGATGATTATGTCTCTAAGCCCTTTGGTATTGATGAAGTTTTGGCGCGTGTTCGCGTGGCGCTACGTCATTCCGCGCAGGCGCAAGCAGGGGTAGAGCCATTGTTTGTCGCTGGGCCACTCAGGGTTGATTTTGCACAGCGCCATGTGATGGTCGATGGGCAAGAGATCAAGTTGACGCCGACAGAATATGATTTGCTGAAAGCTTTAATTAAGAATAACGGTAAAATCATGACGCGCCAGATGTTATTATCGCAGGTTTGGGGGTCGGGCTATGGTAGCGAGGCGCACTATCTGCACGTCTATATTGGGCAACTGCGGCGTAAGATCGAGCCTGATCCCACGCACCCACGCTTTATCCTTACCATTTCTGGTGTAGGCTATCGCTTCAGTAATGAAGAAGATGATTGAAGAATGCGTAGGGGTGTGATTGATCACGCCCCTACGGAGTTTGTGGAGACCACGTTTTCAGCAGGTGTGCTACGCGACCAGCGGGTGTGATTTCGTAGCGAATACGGTCAGGATTAATGTCGTGAAACTGCTTATCTTCTTTGGCAGCAACGACGGTATCATGGGGATGAATAACCTGCCATGCCTGCGCAACAACGTCTGGCTCCTCCTCAAGATAGATGTAGTGGCGATTGGGTACTTTTGCCTTGAGAGCCATACTCTCCGCTCTGCCAAAGTAATCTTTCGCTTTCTTATCATCCAGATAAGGGTCCACAATCTCC
>JAJZEJ010000760.1:0-3340 GCA_021828635.1 Chloroflexota bacterium | reverse complement strand
ACGTCGCGTTGGTTGCCCAACATAGAGAAACACCAGTGGCCGGTTATTCGCGCTATGCACAGCCGCCTCGATGATGGCATTATTTGCCCCGTTCTCGTCCGTCAAAATTGCCAGCACAGAACCCTGAATACGCCGATTGAGACGTTTCATGGGAGCAGGCACATAGACACGGCCCTGTTTCTCCTGATGCCTGTAGTTGATGTAGGCGATAATCAGGCCAAGTAGTGTCACGCCGCCGCCAAACCCCGTTGCTAATGGCTTAGTAATCAGGTTGGTAGACCAAGCAGTAATGACCAGGATGGTAGTGATGATGCCCAGAAAGAAGTTGATCTTAAACCACAGTCCTCGCGTTTCGTTCCCGCTGGCGTGGCGACTTTCTGAGAGTAGCTCTTTCGTCGCTTGTTCAGGTGTATGTTGTTCAGGAATATGACCATTTGCCGATACCGACTCCGCCGGTAAGGATGTCAGTTCTGTACTAGCAATGATGCCATTTGCTGCTATATGGTCATTCTGCCTTGTGCTATGTGTGATTGGCTTGCTAGTGGTAGTAGCTTCATTGCCATTGGTATTGCGACGTGCTGCCTTCCAGTCGCGGTAGCGCACAATATCCAGGCTCAGGCAGGTGAGCGAGAACGCACCTAGCAGGCCAAAGGCATACATATCACCTAGAATATTCACCTGACCACCGACGATGATCAAAATAATGATCGGGATACCTGTGGCTAGCATGATCGAGAAATGAGGTGTGCCACGCAGTTTGTTACGATTCAAGACAAATGCGGGCAGAAATCCCATATTCGACAGTGCCATAAAGACGTGATAGGCTCCGATAATCGCTGTGTTACTGGCGAAAACCAACAATGCACTGGCGCTGATGGCAACCTCTATCTGCAAGAAATGTCCCCAAGTACCACCCCAATGTCCCGCGAGCAACGAGATGAGCTGAGAATTGGTACTTGGATTATTCGCATATGCCTGTTGGAGCAGAGTTGAAAGCATCGTGAGCAAAGGACTGGTGATGCCAACGGTTAACACGACAAAGAGCAGGGCAAGCCCTGCAACTTTCTTGTGTGGCTCTTTCATCACGGGAGAAAGCTGAGAAATACTTTCAAGCCCTGAAAAAGCCAGGAAGGAACCGGCAAAACCAACCAGCAATGTTTGCGGTGTCAACAGATGACCTTTAAACATTGTAGGCACAAGCGACAAAAATTGGCCGAAGGTAATGTGGCTAAAGACGGTAATCAGCACCACAATATCGCTAATAAAAGCAATAATTGCGCCCACCAGGCTTACCTTTGCGCTCTCGCTGATGCCGACCCAATTGAGCAGGCCGAGTAGCACCAGGACGACGATAGTGAGAATGAGAGCTGCAAAGTTATTGTTGATTAATGGAATGACGACACCCAGGTAAAGCATGCCTGAAATACAGCTAATAGCCGCGGTCAGGAAGTAGTCTACTAGAATGAACATACCACCCAATGCGCCCGCCCAACTGGTAATGGCGGTTGCCGAGACCGTGACTACGCCGCCACCTTGTGGAAAACGATGTGTGACCTCTGCATACTTGAGCGTTAGCAGTACGAAGACCGACATGGTAAGAAACACAAAGAAACCAGCCAACGTACCGATGTGGGGGGTGTCATACAGGATACCCGGCGTGTAATAAACCGAGGTTCCGATATCGGCGAAAACGACGGCCCAACAGAGGAGAGGGCCAAGTTGGCCTCCACTATGATGCCCGTCGTGTTTCGCCTTACTTGAAATTTCTTGTGCCACAGATTCCTGTGCCATAATAGAATGTCATCCTCTAAAAAAGAAGTCGCTCTACGCGACGCGACTCTGGCGTTCTTGTACTCTATACTTCCTACGTTAGCATGTATAGGTACATGTGCTACATAGTGTAGCACAGCCACATCCAACAATCAAAATTTCTTGAGCAAAGTTAGCATAATCTTGAGGAAATCTTTAGGATGGTATGTTTTTTTCTGAGCTAATCCTGATAGTTTTTCCTCTACAATTAGCGATAAGATATGCCTAAAAAAGTGGCAGACAGTGAGCAGGCAGCGTGGATAAGTCGCATATCGCACAGGAAAACGAAATTATGGAACAGCGAAAAGATTATCTTTTCGATGAGACTAACAAACCAGCAGCGCCCGATCAGACGCCATCAACGATTGAGGATGATCCGGCGCTGCTTACACGTGCGGAACTTCTTTCTGGTAAGTATCCCGGTCAACAGCGTTTACGTATCATTCGCCCTACGCATAGTGCCTTAGAACGTGTTGGACAGGGTGTCCTCAAGGCAACAGAGGATACATTAAAGCCAGAAGCTGGAACGGAGCGGGTTTTCTACTCCATTCGGCGCTTTCTTATAGGCAAGCCGCTGGCGAATGAGCAGGCCATCCATGAGCGATTGACGAAATTCAAGGCGCTGGCGGTTCTCTCATCTGATGCCATTTCGTCTGTGGCTTATGCGACGGAAGAGATTCTCTTTACATTGATCCTCGTTAGCGGCGTTGGTTCAGCTAACCTGGGTGTGACATTGCCTATCGCCATTGCGATTGTGGTACTACTGGCGATTGTGGCGCTCTCGTATCGACAAACGATTCCCGCCTATCCTAATGGTGGCGGTTCATATATTGTTGCGAAAGATAATCTAGGTACATTGGCTGGCCTGGTAGCCGCGGCTTCGCTCATGATCGACTACGTGTTGACTGTTTCAGTGAGTGTTGCATCCGGTGTACAGAACCTGGCCTCGTTGTTTACCGCGCTCAGTCCGTATATCACGCCTATAGATGTGGCCCTGGTGCTATTGATTACGGTTGTCAATCTGCGTGGTGTGCGTGAATCGGGTTCGGTTTTCGCTATTCCTACCTATATATTCATCTTTAGTGCTTTATTCATGATTGTGGTGGGATTTTTCAAAGTCTTCATATTGCATATTCCACCGGCTCAAAGTCACTTCGCACCAGTGCAAGAAATAGAGCCTCTAACGCTGTTTATCATTCTGAAAGCCTTCGCGTCAGGTTGTTCGGCTATGACCGGCGTTGAGGCTATCTCTAATGGTATTCCTGTTTTTAAGAAGCCGGAGCCGCACAATGCCGCGATTACGCTAACCTGGATGGCCGTGATTCTAGGAACACTTTTCCTGGGTATCACCGGACTAGCAATGACCTATCATATCGAAGCCAATCTCCAAAGCAACCCAACGGTGATTGCGCAGATCGCACAACAGGTATTCGATGGGCCATTGTCCTTTATGTTCCCGGTTTTCCAGATCGCGGTGCTACTGATTCTTACGCTTGCCGCCAACACGAGCTATGCCGATTTCCCGCGTCTC